>DASPGQ010000757.1 GCA_035620555.1 Vicinamibacteria bacterium | reverse complement strand
CCGGATCGGGAAAGACCACGCTGGTGGAGCGGACACCGTTGCCGCGCCTGGTGCGCGAAAGCTCACTCAAAGTTCGGAGTATCGAGGTGGAATGATGCGCATACCCTACGAGAAGAAAGTCCTTTCCAAGAACGACGAGATCGCCGCCGAGGTCAGGCGTCGCCTCGAGACGCGAGGAATTTTCGCCGTGAACCTGATCGGGAGCCCCGGATCGGGAAAGACCACGCTGGTGGAGCGGACCGCGAGATGGTGTCGGGGAAGAATCGCGGCCGCCGCTCTCACCGGGGATCAGGCGACGCGCAACGATGCCGACCGTATCGGCGGGGCGGGGATACCTGCCATCCAGATCACGACGGGAAGCGAGTGTCATTTGAATGCCCAGCGTATCCTCGACCACCTCGGCGACAAGGAGATATGGGACATCGAGCTCCTCTTGATCGAGAATGTCGGAAACTTGATCTGTCCCTCGGCCTACGATCTCGGGGAGGCTTCGAAGGTTGCCCTGCTGTCGGTCCCGGAAGGGGACGACAAGCCGCTCAAGTATCCCGGTCTCTTCAAGAGGGCCGACCTCTTGGTCATCAATAAGATCGATCTCGTGCCCTACACCGACTTCGACGTCGAGCGCGCCGTGAGAAATGCCAGAGAAGTCGCGCCCCACATCGACGTCGTCCGGGTGTCGTGTCGCACCGGTCAAGGGATCGAAGGATGGTTTCAGTGGCTTCAAGGGCGTTTGGCAGAGCAGCCGATCTCGACGATGCACCCGGCCTGATCGTCCGCGTGCGCGGGGTGGTCCAGGGCGTGGGCTTCCGGCCGTTCGTCTACCGCCTCGCGAAAGAGCATCGTCTCGAGGGTTCGGTCTCGAACACTCTCGAAGGAGTGGTCATCCGCCTTCGTGGCGAAGCTTCCAACCTTCGCGCCTTCGTGGAGGAACTGCCCGAAAAGCGGCCTCCTCTCGCGCGCATCGGGGAGATCTCGGTCGAATCCGCCGTCGTTCCGCCGATGGCCGGCTTCCGAATCGACGCGAGCGAGGCGGGCCAAGGGGCAACGACGCTCATCCCGCCCGACGTGACCGTCTGCGACGCCTGCCTCGGCGAGCTCTTCGATTGTCGAGACCGACGCTACCGTTATCCCTTCATCAACTGCACCGACTGCGGGCCGCGCTACACGCTCATCCGCGGTCTTCCCTACGACCGCGCGCTTACCACGATGGCTTCGTTTACGCTGTGCGCGCAATGCCGCCGTGAGTACGAGGACCCCGAGAACCGCAGGTTTCACGCCGAGCCCAACGCTTGCCCTCGCTGTGGGCCCAGGGTTCGCCTGTTGGACGGGGATGGATCTCCCACCGGTCGGATGAATGACCCGATCTCGGAGACGGTGCGGCGGATCCAGAGCGGAGCCATCGTCGCCGTCAAGGGCGTGGGTGGTTTCCATCTCGTCGTGGATGCCACGTCCGAGGACACCGTCGCGCGCTTGCGCGTGCGAAAGCAGAGAGAGGAAAAGCCGCTCGCTCTGATGGTGCGATCGCTCGAGCGCGCCCGGGAGATCTGTCGTGTCGATCCCGAGGAAGCCGCCCTTCTCTGCGGCCCCGAACGGCCGATCGTTCTGCTGGAGCGTCTGACGCCTTCGCCGATCGCTCAATCCGTCGCACCAGGTCACCGGCGCTTCGGCGTCATGCTCGCTTACACGCCGCTACACGCCCTGCTCCTCGATTCGCCTCTCTTTGCCGTCGTGGCGACGAGCGGCAACCGGAGCGAAGAGCCCATCACCATATCGAACGACGAAGCTCTCGATCGGCTCGGCGATATCGCCGATTTCTTCCTGGTACACGACCGGCCCATTCATCGCCGCGCCGACGACTCGATAGCTCGTTGCGATCCGCGCGGCGTTCGGCTCCTTCGCCGGGCACGAGGCTACGCACCGCGTCCGATTACCCTGCCCGATGAAGCTCCGCCTCTTCTCGCGGTGGGAGGAGAGCTCAAGAACACGATCTGCCTCACCCGTGGCCGGGAAGCTTTCCTCTCGCCTCATATCGGTGATCTCGACAACCTCGAAGCGTTCGAGTCCTTCAAAACCAGCATCCGCCACCTGTCAGAGACGCTGGAGATCGAGCCGGTTGCCGTCGTTCACGATTTGCATCCCGATTATCTTTCGACGCGTTGGGCGATCGAGGAGTCGGGCCTTCCATCGATCGCGGTGCAGCACCATCACGCCCATATCGCGGCGGTGATGGCGGAGCACGGCGTATCCGAGAAAGTCGTGGGAATCGCTCTCGATGGCACGGGCTTCGGTCCCGACGGAACCGTCTGGGGGGGAGAGATTCTCGTCGCCGATCGCGTCGGTTTCGAGCGCAAGGCTCACCTGCCTCAGGTCGTCCTTCCGGGAGGAGATCGTGCCGCCCGCGAGCCCTGGCGCATGGCCGTGGCCTGGCTCCATCGGCTCTACGGACGCGAATTTCTCGGGATGAAGCTGCCGTTTCTGGAAACGGTCTCCCGCGATCGAGTGCGAAAGCTCGTCGATGCCATCGAGGCCAACGTCGGTTGGCCCATGACCTCGTCCTGCGGAAGGCTCTTCGATGCCGTCGCCGCTCTGCTGTGCGTACGGCAGAACCAGAGCTATGAGGGACAGGCCGCGATGGAGCTCGAAGCGATGGCTGAAGGCGCGACGAGTGCCGTTGGCTGGTACGAAGGCGACTTCTCGGTCGACGACGTATTGCGGCACATGGTGGAAGGGAAGCGCGATGCCGCCTCCCTGGCGATGGAGTTCCATGTTGGTATCGCCGAGTGGCTCGCCCTCACCGCGGAACAGATCGCGAAGGAGAGCTCGATCGGTCGCGTGGCGCTAGGAGGTGGATGCTTTCAAAACTGCATCCTGCTGCGCGAAGTGAGCAAGCATCTCGAGTCGGCCGGTCTCGAGGTCTTGGTTCCCTCCGAGGTCCCGGCAAACGACGGTGGTCTCGCCCTCGGGCAGGCGGCGGTGGCCTCGGCCCGTCGTTCGCCGTGAAACTCTCACGGTCAAAAGAAATTCCCGAGCCTTCGAGTCTGACGCCAGGGTGCCTGGACTACAATGCCATTGCAGACGGACGTCGGATCACCGTCGAATCGAGCATCGGAACTTGGCGTGGCGTATCTCGTAATCCTCCTCTCGCTTGTGGTCGGCCCACCTGCCTCGTCGCAGGGCCTGCGCACGCCGGAGTACAAGGAGGCGATCACCGAAGGACTGGATCTCCTTCATCGCCTCGAATACGACGAAGCGTTCCAGTCTTTCGAGGCGCTCGCGAGAGCCTACCCCGATCACCCGGGACCGAGGCTCGCGGGAGCCGTCGCCATCTGGCTGCGGGAGCTCTTTGAACGCGAGGATCTCGATCTCGATCGATTCATCTCATCGGGTTATTTCACTCGGGCTGCGCGGCTGGATATGTCGGAGGAAGCCCGCCAGGCGTTCTTCGAACGCATCGCCGAGGCAAGGGAATTGGCGGCGCGATACCTCGAGGACGACCCCGGAGATCCCGATGCGCGCTACTACCTGGGAGCTTGCGAGGGCGCCCTCGGTGCGTTCGCATTCACCATCGACCGAAGCCTCAGACAGGCTATGAGTCACGGGAAGAAGTCCTACGAGATCCACCGAGCCGTGGTCGAGGAGTATCCGGATTTCGGCGACTCCTACATGACGGTGGGCACTTACGAGTACGTCGTCAGCAACCTTCCCTGGTATATCAAGTGGATCGCGACTATCGTAGGCTATCGAGGAAGCGAAGAAAGAGCCTTCGAGTATCTCCTCCGCGCCGCGGAGAAGGGCTACTTCGTCAAGATCGACGCGCGCGTCCTCTTGATGATTCTGTATGTCCGTGAGAAACAGTACGACTACGCGCTCGAGGTAGCTCATCAGCTCCATGGACGTTTTCCCGAGAACTTCCTCTTCCATTTGAACCAGGCTCAGATTCTGGAGCGAATGGAGCGGCGCGAGGAAGCGGCCGGCGTCCTGACCGAGATCGTTCGCCGGGCGGAGTCCGGCACGAAGAA
>DASPGQ010000756.1 GCA_035620555.1 Vicinamibacteria bacterium | reverse complement strand
TCGAGCTCGGGCGGGTAACGCTTTCTCTTCCATGTATCCGACTGGAGCGGGTCGGTGTTCACGATGCTCAAGAGAACGCCGGTGAGGCTTCCGCCTTTGAAAGGCTTTTGCCCGGCGAGACACTCGTAGAGCACGCAACCGAGAGAAAAGATGTCGGAACGGGAGTCGACGCCTTCGCCCTTGGCTTGCTCGGGCGACATGTAGTCCGGAGTGCCCACCAATCCTCCCGACATCGTCGCACTCGTCGCGCCTTCCGACGTCGCTATCCCGAAGTCGGTGATTCGCGCCTCCCACGACTGAGTGATGATGATGTTGCCCGGCTTGATGTCCCGATGTATCACCTTGTGCTCATGAGCGTACTCGAGCGCTTTCCCCACCTGGATCGCGATGTCGACGGCGGTGGCTACCGAGATCGGCTCGTTTCGGAGCAGCTGCTGGAGCGTCGAGCCTTCGATGTACTCCATCACGATGAAGCCCATCTCCGGCGTGAACATGATGTCGTAGATGGTTACGATGTTCGGATGGTGTAGTTGGGCCGCGACCTGAGCTTCTCGGATGAAGCGCTTGCTGAGAGACTTGCGCTGCTCGAGATCTCCCGACGTGGCGAGACTGATGGACTTGATGGCAACGGCGCGGCCGAGGAACGTATCGATTGCCTTGTAGACGGACCCGAACGAGCCGGCCCCGAGCCGGCCTTCGATCTCGTAGCGATCACCCGGAATCTTGATCCCCGCGTCGTGCGAGGAGGATGGATTCGTGGGTGAAGGGGTGGTGTCCACTCGTGTATTCGGTTCGAGAAGGAAAACTCGATGCTATTTTCGCAGGTTTCGTGCCATTTGACTAGTCCAGCCCAGTTGCGCAAGTCCCTGAGTCGACACGGCATTGATTACAAAGACAGAAAGAAAACGCTGAGTGGAAGATGGGCGGAATTTCGAATAGAGTTCCCCGATGGAGCGGCAGATGGATTTTCGAGATCGCTCATGGAGCTGCTATCCCCAGGGGCTTGCCGCGTCGAGGCGGACGTTTCTCAAGGCCGTTGGCTTCCTGGCGGCGTCATCGGGACTCAGCCTGCCGAGGGCCATCGCTCAGGATTCGGGCGACCCGCCTCCCGATTTCCCCGTCGGCGGCTTTCCTCCTGGCTCGGTCCAGCTCAACTTCAACGAGAACCCGTTGGGGCCGTCCCCGAAAGCCCTACGGGCCATCCTGGAGGATGGCCTTTCGCAGTCGAATCGTTACAACTACATCGACCCTCTAATCGAGGCGATCGCTCGCCATCATGCCGTCTCATCGAACAACGTCCTCATCGGGTGTGGCTCCACCGAGTTCTTGCAGTTCGTGCCCTGGGCCCTTTTGAAGGACGGGGGCAACGTCGTTCTTCCCGTTCCTACTTACGGGTGGTGTGGGGGCGTGGCCGAATCGATGGGACGAGAGGCGATCCGCGTGCCCCTGGTCGACGAGGGCCGGGTCGACGTGCGAGGAATCGAGCGGGCAGTGACGGCCGACTCGCGATTGATCTACGTGGCGAACCCCAACAATCCAACGGGAGCGGCCCTCGACGGCGACGAACTGGCGTCGCTTTTGAAGGCGGTTCCGAAGGGCTCGGTGCTCTTCGTCGACGAGGCCTACCACGATTTTCTACCTCAAGGCGCGAGCGCGCTCGATCGTGCCCATCGAGGGGCCCCCATTCTCGTGGCGAGGACTTTCTCCAAGGCCTTCGGTCTCGCTGGCCTCCGGCTCGGATACGTCATCGGTCCGGAAGAGATCATCGAGAGAGTGAAATCGGTGTGGTGGGGTGATCTGGGCATCAATACGGCGGCGCATCGCGCCGGTCCGGCGGCCCTCGCCGACACCGACCACGTCGCTCGCTACGTGAGGACGATCGACGAAGGACTCGCGCAGCTTCGCTCAGGGCTCGAACGGCACGGCCTTCACCCCTACGGCCATCGGGCGCCGTTTTTCATGGTGGATCTCGGGCGCCGCGCGCGTCCGATCGTGGCGGCGCTCTACGAGAAACACATCTTCGTGAAGGACGGTTCGTCCTGGGGGATGCCGACTTTCCTCCGGATCTCGGTCGGTACCGCGGAGGACAACGAGAGTTTTCTCCGAGCCCTCGACGAGTCCTTGAAGCGGGTGGTCTGAACTTCGTGCTGTCTTCTCTCGGCGGGCTCTCGGGCCTGGGGATCATACCCTTCGTGCTCGGGGGCGGTGTCGCCGTGGTTTTCCTGTTCCCGGGATCGGTCGTCATGACGGCCGCCGGAGCCGCCTTCGGTCTCGGAAAAGGGTTCGTGGCGGCGCAAGTCGCGGCGAGCGCGGGGGCGGCGCTCGCTTTTCTCGTCTCCCGCTACTTGGCACGCTCACGCGTCGAGCGTTGGGTTCGGTCGAAGCCCGCGTTCTCGTCCCTCGATGAAGCCATCGGCGTCGCTGGCTGGAAGCTCGTGTTGCTTACGAGATGCTGCCCGGTCTTTCCCTACGTGTTTCAGAACTACGCCTACGGTCTGACACGAGTGAGTTTCTCCCATTACGCGCTTGGCAGCTTCATCGGGCTCGTGCCCGCCACCCTGCTGTTCGTTTATCTGGGCTCTCTCGGCCGCGCCGGAGCCGAGGCGGTCTCGGGACGGGCGGAGCCGGCGCAGGTTGTTTTTCAGCTGCTGGGATTTGCCGCGACGGTCGCCGCGACCGTCTATGTGACTCGGATTTCCCGGCAAGCGCTCCGCAGGGCCGGCATCTGACTCTCGATGTTTCCGTTCGGTGTGCTGCCCGAGCCGCTGGATACGCTGGCCCCGGACACGATGAATCGATTGCTCCTTCACGCGGCGCGATACCACGACCGAGGCTCGGTATTCACCGACGGCACGAAGAAGACACCCGACTGGCGTGCGGATCGGCTCTCGATACGCCTCGCTCTCGCGCTCGAGGAAACCATGGAAGTTTCGCGGGGTGACGTCGTAGCTCTTTCGCTTCCTTTCGACTCCGGTTGGCCGCTGGTGGAGCGGGCCATCTGGGCCCTGGGTGCCTCGAGCCGCCCGCTTCCACCGAGGGCCGTTTCGACCGGGGAAGGGGCAATCGTTACGCCGGGCTTGCGCGCGGAGCTTCTCGAAAGAGGTGCGACGCTCGATACTCCCGAGCGTGCCTCGCGTCTTCGTGCGCGGGCTCGCGAGATCGAACCACTGCAGCGTGCTTCGATCGAGGGAAATGGCGAGACGAAGAGCCATGCGGACTGGGTCGGTGAAGTCGAGGGGTTCTTGACGCGCAACCCACCGTGCCGAGGCGCGCGCCGAGTGATTTCATCCGAGTTCCCGGACTTCGCCGCCCGCCTCGCCTCCTTCGCCGGGTGGATCGACGGTCTCACCGAGACCGTGTTCGATTAGAATGACCCATGTCCGACCGGGCAACCTCGACACTCCGGCACGTCGCCCATCTGGCCTGGGAAGGTTTTCAGGCTCTGAACTCTCGCATCCCTGAGAGTCCTTCCATCCATCCCAATTGGGCCCCGGGGCCGCTGCCCAAGAGTCGCGAGCGCTCCAAGCCGCCGCTCGGTTGGCCGCGCGAGACCGATTCGCTCTGCCCCGACTGTGTCGTCGAGGTCCGGGAAGCTATCCTCGCGGGGGAGCGAGGGGTCGACGAGCTGTTGAAACGCGGCACGGCCGAGATCCCCGCGCGTATCGTCGAAGAGGACGGGCGGCTATTGATTCGTAAACGCTGCGAGGTCCACGGCTCGTTCGAGGACGTCCTGTCGATCGACCCCCGACTGAGCGCAACGCTGGAGGAACGTTTCTTCGGCCGCGATTATGCCACCGCGGGAGACGAGCACTTGCACCACCACGGCTCGTCGACCATCCGTTACGGCCGAGGCGCGGTGTTGACTCTCGATCTCACGAATCGCTGCAACATGATGTGCAACCCGTGCTTCATGGACGCGAACCAGGTGGGCTACGTCCACGAACTGACGCTCGAAGACATCGAAAGGATCCTCGATGATTCGATCTCGTTCAAGCCCCGTCGCCAGCTCTCGGTCCAGTTCTCCGGCGGCGAGCCGACGCTTTCTCCGCACTTCCTCGACGCATGCCACTACGCCAAGAATCTCGGTTACTGGAGCGTTCAGGCGGCGACCAACGGGCTGCGCTTCGTGCTGGAGCCGGAGTATGCCTATCAGGCGAAGGAGGCAGGCTTGAACATGGTCTACCTCCAGTTCGACGGGGTCACGAACGAGTCGAACGCCCACCGGCAGGTGGCGAACCTGTTCGATGCGAAAAAGCTGGCCATCGAGAGGATTTTCGAAGCGGGAATGGATATCACCCCGGTCACGACCATCGTCAACACGGTGAACGATGGGCAAGTGGGGCCGATTTTGGATTTCATGATCGATCACTCCGACATGATTGGAGCCGTGTCCTTTCAGCCGGTCTCGTTCACCGGTCGTGACGAGGATATTTCCAACGAAGAACGAAGGCGCAAGCGATATACCGTCTCACACCTCGCCCACGAGCTGCATCGTTACTATGAGGGCAAGATCGACGTCTACCGGGACTGGTATCCGCTGGGCTCTCTGGGTGCGTTCACCTGGCTCGCCGACCACCTTCGAGGTCCTGAGGCCGTTTTCGGCGGACTCAACTGCTCGTGCCACCCCAATTGCGGCGCGAGCCTGATCCTCGTCATCAACTGGCACACCAAGGAGTGGACACCGCTGACCGCTTTTTTCGACGTCGAGAGCTTCGTTCGCGACGTGAATGTCATCACCGACACCGCCCGGGGCCCGGCACTTTCCAAGATGCAGGCGCTTCTGGCGTTCACCCGCAACCTGCGTCCTTCAAAGATGCCCCGCGGAATGAATCTCGCCAAGTTCTTGAGACTGCTCAACCGCAAGATGGGCGGCGCCGTTTCTGGCCGTACGGAAGAGGACGAGTGGAACATCATGTGGGTAGGGGGCATGTGGTTCCAGGATCTCTGGACCTATGACTTTCGCAGAACGGAGATGTGCGTCATTCCGTACGCGACACAGGAGGGCGAGATATCGTTTTGCGCGTACAACACCGGCGTCGGATTCAGGAAGATCGTCGAGAGCATGCACCGCGTGGCGACGACGCGGGACTGGTTCAAGGAGAAGGGTCGGCATCGGATCTACGCGGGCGGACGGCCGATGCCCTTGTCGGCCGGAGAGCTCGTGCTGCCCGTGGTCCAGCCACAGCCGCACCCCGGGACGGTTCAGCTCGATAAAGGTTGCCGGTGCTCTTGACGGCGATTCGGCGTCAACACCGCTCGATGCGAAAACGCTTGGCGCCTTCGCGTTTCATGCGCGCGCACATTCGGGCGAACTCCTCGAGATTACCGGTGATGCGTCCGAAGATGTTCACCGTCACCGGCCCGGTCGGCATGCTAGGTCGCGCTCCGCGACCGTAGGCGAAGAGCACCTCGGCAAAATTCTCCGGCCAGTCGACGAGCCTCCCTCCTTCCAGGGCGAAATACCCGATGTCTCCGGGGACGAGGCTCGTGGCCTGATGCTCGGCCGGCGCAAGGATCGTGGGATCGATCGGCAGGTAGGTCTCGGGACCGGACCAGATGCCATGGAGCAGCTCGCCTTCGAAGGGGAGCTGCTCGAGAATGAGGCGACAGGTCCGCGGCGCCTCTCGCTCCAGAAGTATTGCTACGGCCGAGACGTTTTCTTCCAGAAACTCGAGCTTCAATCCAGCCACACGGGTTTTCTATCATTGCTCCCTGCCAGCTGGGTAGGGGCTTTTTCCCACGACTACTGTAGGGAAAACCCAACGCTTTGGCGCACATAGACTGACTTCCGTCTCGGGGTACAGTCGCGACGTTGCATGATTGATATGTGGGTTCGGTCAATGGTCGTGCAACG
>DASPGQ010000755.1 GCA_035620555.1 Vicinamibacteria bacterium | reverse complement strand
TTCCAGCTCGATCCCGACGCGCCCACGCCGGCACACACACTGAGGGACGAGGTCGACTACGTCCCCGCCCGCAGGTCGGTTCTTTTCGGCCACCACTATGCGTCCATCGCCGGCCTCTCTCCGATGCTCGGGCCCGCCATTGCCGTGATCTGGGGCTGGCTTCCCGCTCTTCTATGGGTAGTCCTCGGAGCCGTGTTCATCGGCGCGGTTCACGACTTCAGCGCCCTTGTGGTCAGCATGAGGGCGCGCGGCACCTCGATCGGCAAGGTGGCGGAAACATTCCTCGGCTCGCGGGCGCAGAGTCTTTTTCATGCCATCATCTTTTTCCTCGTGGCGCTCGCCATGGGGGTCTTCGTTCAAGTAGTGGCCCAGCTTTTTTCGGTGAGCTACAACCCCGAAGCGGTCTTTCCCAGCGTGGCCCTGATGGGGCTGGCCATGGTCGTGGGATTCTTGTTCTACAAGAAGGGATTCTCCCTCGGATGGCTCACCCTCGCGGGCTTCCTCCTGACGCTGCTGTCCGTTTACCTCGGTCTCATCCTCCCTCGTCCGGACTTCTCCGTGGAGACCTGGAGCTTCCTACTCCTGGCCTATGCTTTCGCGGCCTCGGTTCTGCCCGTCTGGATTCTGCTCCAGCCACGAGACTACTTGAATTCACTTCTGCTCTACATGGGTCTCGCAGCGATCTTCGTCGGGTTCTTTGTTCTTCGTCCCGCTTTCGTCGCCCCAGCGGTCGATTTCCATCCCGACGGCGCCCCGCCGCTCTTTCCATTCGTTTTCATCGTCATCGCCTGCGGAGCGATCTCGGGATTCCACGGTCTCGTGTCTTCGGGCACCACGGCGAAACAGATCGATAAGGAGACGGACGCCCCCCTGATTGGCTACGGGGGGATGATCGGAGAAAGCCTTCTCGGTCTTTCCGCCGTGCTGGCGTGCACCGCCGGGTTCCGTACGCCGGAGGCATGGCAGGACCACTATCGGAGCTGGAACATGGCCCAGGGGCTTCCCGAGAGCATGGCCGCCTTCATCGACGGGAGCGCCCTGTTTCTCAGCCAGCTTGGCCTGTCGGTCGACACCGGCCGTGCCTTCGTCGCGCTGGTCGCCGTATCCTTCGCCCTGACCACGCTGGACTCCGCCACCCGACTCCTGCGCTACAACATCGAGGAGATCGGAGCGTCCGTCCGGCGGCCCTTGCTCGGAAACCGCTACGTTTCCTCGGCGCTCGCCGTCGCCTCCGTCGGCTTCTTCGCTTTCTTTCGTCTCGAGGGCCAACCGGCGGGCCTGGTACTGTGGCAGCTCTTCGGCACGACCAACCAGATTTTGGGCGGCCTCACCCTTCTGGTCGTTACCGTGTACCTGATTCGGCGGGGCTCGAGCTACCTCGGCGTCGCCATTCCCATGGTGTTCATGATCGCAACCACCATCGTGGCGATGACCCTCAAGATGAGCGACTTCTATCGATCGGGGAACGTCTTGCTGCTCGTGATGGGAGGCGGGATCCTGGGTCTCGCGCTGTGGCTCGTCGTGGAGGCTCTGCTCCGTCTCGGACGCCTTCGTGGCCGAGCCGTTTCGGATCCCCCGGGATAACCCGAATGGGTCGCGGCATTCTATTCGGGTAGCTCGGCCTTCGGCTCGGGAAGCCAGAAGCTGGCGGCGAAGCCAACGCCGTAGACCAATAGCGCCACGGTGGCCGCCGCGAAGGCGAGCTGGGCGGGCGCCGAATCTCCCGGCATGACGTTGGCGAGCCGGGTCGTCAAGAGCGCCGCGGACGTCCCGACCATTCTCCCGCCGATGTTCGCGGCGAAGCTCTCTCCGGTGCCTCGCAAATGGATGGGGTAGACGCGAGGGATGTAGTTGCCCCAGAAGCTGAACTGGGCGACGGTGACGAATCCGGCGAAGAGGACGCCCCATCGGAGAAGCTCCAGGTCGTTGACGGCGGGGAACAGAAAGACGAGAGGTACCAGGATAAGACCCGGGACCTGGAACAGATGGAGCAGACGGCGTCGGGCGACGATCCGGACGGCGAGAAAGGCGAGAGCGAATCGGCCGAGAAGACCGCCGAGCTCCTGGTGCAGCTGCACGTTGCTGATCACCGTCTCCACGGCCGGGCGGTCGAGACCCCGGACCTCCGGCAGCCCGGGCACGATGCGTGGAAGGTGCTGGATCGCGCCGAAGGCGGCGCCGTAGCTGCAGGCGAACAGGAGCGCGGTCACGAGAGTGGTGCGTCGGAGCGCGGGCTGAAACAGCTCGGCAAGGCTGGGGCGCTTGAGAGTGCCGTCACGTTTCTTCTCCCTCCACGCGGGGGACTCGGGAAGGAAAGGCCTGATGATCATCAGGGGAAGCGCGGGGATCACCCCGGAAATGAGCGTGTAGCGCCATGCTTCGTGGCCGCCCTGGATCTCCGGCAGATGAGGCCCGAGCCGAACGGCAAGATAGTAGGCTCCGGTCACCAGAAGGCCACCTACGGAGGAAAAAGCCTGGGTGTAGCCGATGACCGCTTCCCTCTGCTTCGGGTGAGAAAAAAGCTCGGCCAGCCAGGCCACCGCGGCCACGAATTCCACGCAGACCCCGACGAACGTCGTACAGCGGAAGAACAGGAGCATCGGAAGCGACGTCGAAAAGCCGGCGGCGAGAGCGGAGAAGGCGTAGAGGAGAATGCTCCACACCAGAACCCTGCGGCGACCGAAACGGTCGGTCAGATAGCCGCCCACGAGGCCGAATACGCCACCGGCGACGGCGGGAGTCCAGAAGAGCCATCCCACCCAGGCGTTGAACTCGGGCGTTCCCGGCTGGAGCGGACCGAGCTCGAGAAGCGCCGGTCGAACGATGAGGGGAAGCATGAGAAGCTCGTAGATGTCGAAGGCGAAGCCGAGAGCCGCTACGGCACAGATGAGCCACTGGGTCGGAGTGAAGGGAAGCGATGAGAACGGCGTTTCTCTGGAGGAGCGCGTAGGAGAGTTCTAGCACGAATCGCGGCGAGAATCACATCGTTGCCGGCTTGCGCTTCGTCGCGGCTGGCCCAAAGTGCTTAGTGCCGTGGCGGGACCTGCGATCGCCCGGCCGCCACGGCTCGGGCTGCTTACGGCGCGGCAAGCGCGCCGGGCTCGCTCCGCTCGCGCAGGGTGAGTTGTACTTTTTCATCACCCTGCTACACTGCTAGCAGTCGGAGCTCAGAACGGTGCGCCTTTCACGCTTTGTGGCCTGCGCCCTAATTCTCTTCGTCATCACGAGCGCAGTTCCGGCCGGTTTCCTGGTAGAGGAGTGGCCTTCGGCAATCTTCATTCGTGCTCCTGAAGGCCACGACTCCGAGCCCGGTTCGGTCTCGCCGTCGGGCTCGAAGGTCCGGGCCGTTCTTCTTTGGACCGACCGCGTCGGTTTGCCCCCGGACACCTCGGCGCCACGGTTGTTGCTTTCCGCTCCCCGGCTGACTTCTCTCGCGTTGGACGAATCGGCGGAAAGTCCCCGCCCGCCTCCCGACTCGAGCTTCTAGATCTTTCCGGCTTCTGTTCGCGGCTCCATTCGAGGGCACGCTCATGCTAGAAGACACGAGATCCCAATCTGAACCTGACGACCCCTCCTCTCCGCGGCTCGCGCGCCTGCTGGGGCTGAAGGAGCTTCTTGCGATTCACATCGGGGTGATCATCGGCTCGGGTATCTTCATCGTTCCCGCCACGATCGCCGGCCGCGTGGGCTCGACCGGACCGATGCTGCTCGTGTGGATCGTGGCGGGCATGCTCACGCTCTTCGGAACGCTGTCCCTCGCCGAGCTGAGCTCGGTGCTGCCTCAGGCTGGAGGGCCCTATGTCTATCTTCGCGAGTCCTACGGCAGGGTCTGGGGATTCTTGTTCGCCTGGAACGATTTCTTCATCAACAAAGCCGGTTCCCTCGCCGCGATCGCCGTGGGCTTCGCGACTTTTCTCGCCTACTTCTTTCCCGCGCTCGCCCCCGACAACGTCTGGTGGAAGGACGAGCTTCGAGTGGGCGAATTGTCGCTCCATCTGGCTTTCGGTTGGAACCGCGTCGTTGCGGTGGCGGCCATCGTGATCGTCACGTCGGTGAACGTACGCGGCGTGAAGCTCGGGGGAGCGGTCATGAAGGTTTTCACTTTCGCCAAGGTTCTTGCTTTGGTCGGGCTCGTCATCGCCGTGTTCTCATCGGACCACGCGAGTTGGGGAAACCTCCGTCCCTTCTGGCCCGATAGCTGGAACCGGGAGCTGACGGCGGCGTTCGGACTCGCCCTCATCTCGGCGTTGTGGGCTTACGATGGATGGATCGACGTCACCCTGGTCGCGGGCGAGGCGAAGAATCCGTCTCGGAACGTCCCGGTTGCGCTTCTTACCGGCACTCTCGTCGTCATGGCGATCTATCTGGCTACGAACGTCGCTTTCACCATGGCGATCCCCCTCGTCGACATGTCGGCCTCCACTCGAATCGCCGCCGATGTGGCGGCAAGAGTGATGGGACCGATGGGAGCCGCTCTGGTGGTGATCGGGATTCTCTGCTCCACGTTCGGCGCGGTCAACGGCATGACTCTCGCGGGACCCCGGTCCATCTGGGCCGCCGGGCGTGACCGCGTTTTTGCGCCCGCTCTGGGACGCGTGCATCCGAAGTATCGATCGCCCCACGTGGCGATCGTGACCATCGGGGTCTGGGGATCGCTTTTGGCCCTCTCGGGAAGCTACGACCAGCTCACGGCCTACGTCGTCTTCGGCTCGTGGTTCTTCTACGCTCTCACCGCTCTCGGTGTGCTCGTCATGCGCCGCAAGCTGCCGGAGGCGCCGCGCCCGTACCGTGCCTGGGGCTATCCCTGGGCGACGCTCGTTTTCGTCGTCGTGGCCGCCTGGTTCCTCTTCAATACCCTCGTCGAGAACCCGACCGATGCCGCGGTCGGAATCGGTCTCCTGGTCGCCGGCCTTCCCTTTTATGCGCTCTGGACGCGCGGACGCTGACGTCACCGTTTGAGCGAGAAACCCTCGCTCCGGGCGATAACACAGGCGGCGGTCACGTCTCCGGTGACGTTCAGCACCGTGCGGCCCATGTCGAGAATCCGATCGACTCCGATGATGATGGCAATACCCTCCCCGGGAATCCCGACCGTCTCCAATACTCCAACCAGTAGAGGAATCGCACCGCTGGGAACGCCGGCGGCTCCGATGGCGGTGAGTACGGCCAGTACGACCACGAGAACCTGGGTGCCGAGAGCGAGCTCGATTCCGAATACCTGCGCGAGAAAGAGGACGACGACGCCCTCGAAGAGCGAGGTGCCGTTCATGTTGGTCGTGGCCCCGAGAGGAAGGACGAAACCTGCGATGTGGGGAGGCACGCCCAGATCTTCCTGAGTGTGCTTGATGGTGGTGGGAAGCGTCGCATTGGAAGAACTGGTGGTGAAGGCGGTGACCATGAGGGGGGTGATCTTCTTGAAAAAGAGACGGGGCGGGTAGGCGGCCCCGAGCCGCACGAGAAGCGAGTAGGTTCCGAACTGGTGCACGACGTAGCCGGCGAATACCAGAGCGGTGAAGAACGCGAGCTGTTTCAGAATCGCCCATCCGAGAAGCGACGTCACGTTGAAGATGAGCGCAGGAACGGCGAGCGGAGCGAGGCGCATGGCGAAGCCGACGATCGTCACCATCACGTCCCCCACGCCTTCGAGAACCCGGACGATCGCTTGGGCCTGCTCCGCCCCTATCCGACTCAAGGCCACGCCGAAGACCACGGCGAAGAAGATGACCGGAAGCATCTTGGTCTCCACGGCATCCCGAAACGGATTCCGGCTCACGATCTCCACGAACATGTCGACCGAGAATGTGGCCATCCCGATTTTCTGGGCCGCTTCGCTTCGGAAGCTTTCCATGAGCTGCGCCTGGGAGGCGGGGTCGAAGCCGGCTCCCGGTCGAAACAGGTTGACCAGCAGAAGACCCAGCGTGGCGGATGCCGCTGTCGTGGCCACGAAGTAGAGGAAAGTCTTGAC
>DASPGQ010000754.1 GCA_035620555.1 Vicinamibacteria bacterium | reverse complement strand
GTGAGTGTCGTCGTCGTCTGCCCGTTCTTCTCGGTGAGGACGAGCGTGTCGATCGTTTCCGGCCAGTCCCCGCCCCACCACTCGGTAAAGACGAGACGCTCGGGCGGCCGGATCTCTCGATACACGCCTCGAATCTCCATCTCGGTTCCATTGGAACGGCGCCAGACGAATCGGTTGGCACCACCGGGGCGCAAATCGATCTCGCAGATGGGCATCGTCCAGCCCTCCGGGCCGATCATCCAGCGCTTCACGTGCTCGCATCGGGTCCAGGCCTCGAAGACGAGCGTGCGTGGCGCATCGAAGATACGGGTCATGACGACTTCTCGGTCGGTGGGCGTCGTAACGTGCAACGTTTCAGCGTTTTGCATCAGGGCTCTCCTTTTCGCTCTTTGCGTCGACGTTTTCTCTGCTTGGCCTTCATCTCGTCCAGAAGGGCATCCAGACGCTGGAAGCTTGTTTCCCAGAACTCCCGGTACTCCGCCAGCCACTCGGTGGCCTCCGCGAGCGGCCTGGCCTCCAGTCGGCACGGCCGTCGCTGCGCGTCCCGTCCGCGCGAGATCAGGCCGGCGCGCTCCAAGACTTTGAGGTGTTTGGAGATCGCGGGCTGGCTCATCGCGAACGGCTCGGCGAGCTCCATTACCGATGCCTCGCCCGAAGCGAGCCGGGCGATGATGGCGCGCCGTGCGGGGTGGGCGAGCGCCGCAAACGTCGCGTCGAGGCGGCCCGGCCCTTCATAACCAACCGGTTGCATAACTTATAGGTTATATAAATCGGGATCTTGTGTCAAGGGCCAAATTCGTCGACTCAGACGATGGACTGCTGTCCCCGTTCGTGCCGGATTCTGCGGCGGCGGCCGGCCAAGCGGAACTTTTTCAAGAATTATGAAGTGAGATGACATGTCTCCTGCGCTACCCTCGCTCATTCCGAGGAGGTTTCCCAATGAAAATGAACGAGCTCTTTCAGGCCCTGCTGGAACGCGAAGCCGCGGTATCGCGACGCGTCCTGGAGCGCGTCCCTGAGGGGCGTCCAGATTGGAAGCCGCACGACAAATCGATGCCCTTCGGCTATCTGTCGAACCTGGTGGCGACGATGCCTTCCTGGATCGCCATGGAGATCCTGCAGAATGAGCTCGACCTCGCGCCGCCCGGCGGATCCACGTACCAGCCTCAATCGGCCGAGACGGTCGCGGAGCTCCTTCGGGCCCACGATGACGCAATCGCCAAGGCTCAGCGAGCTCTCGGGGGCACCAACGACGAGCATTTGAAGACACCGTGGCGGCTGCTCGTGGCCGAGAAGCCGGTCATGGAGGCCCCGCGGCACGTTGTGATCGCCGACACCTTCACTCACCTGGCGCATCATCGGGGCCAGCTGAGCGTCTACTTGAGGTTACTGAATATACCCGTGCCTTCGCTCTACGGACCGTCCGCGGACGAGCGAGCCTGGTAATCGTGGGTGGATGCCGGCTCGGCGTGACGGCTCCTAGGCGCCACGTACCGGCGCGACCGATGAGTCACTGATCCTTGCGGAGTCTAACCAGCTCGACTACTAGCTCGAACGAGCCCAGGTGCCCGCATGCCGACTTCACTGAGCAGGATTGACTGACAGCATCGAGCCATAATGAGTCATTGAGAGGAGGTCACGATGATCGCGATCATGGGTGCGACGGGCCATACGGGACAGAGAATCGGCGAGCTGTTGCTCGATGCCGGCGAGAAGGTCCGTGTGCTCGGTCGCTCGGCGGCGAAGCTGGAGCCCCTCCGGAAGAGGGGCGCGGAAATCGAGACCGGCGACGCGGAGGACGCCCGGTTTCTCGCCCGAGCGTTTCGCGGAGCGGACGCGGTCTTCACGCTCATTCCTCCGGACGTTCGCGCCGCCGATTATCTCGCCCTCGGGGAGCGAATCGGTGAAGCGACGGCGAGCGCCGTGCGCGAGAGCGGTGTCCAACATGTCGTCTTTCTGAGCAGCGTCGGAGCCGATGTTCCCGAGGGGACGGGTCCGATTGCGGGCCTCCATGCTCAGGAAGAGCGCTTGCGCCGGCTCGAGGGTGCGAACCTGCTCGTACTCCGGGCCGCGTACTTCTTCGAAAATTTCTATTCCATGCTCGGCCTCATCAAACATCAGGGGATCAACGGCGGCGGGATTGCCCCGGACGTCCCGATCCCGATGATCGCGACCCGCGACATCGCGGAAGTGGCGGCTCGGGCACTCAGAGAGCGTGACTTCGAGGGATTCACGATTCGCGAGCTTCTCGGGCCTCGCGATCTCACTCACGCAGAGGCGACGCGTATCCTCGGTACCCGTCTCGGGAATCCCGAGCTGCGATATGTCCAGCTCGGCTACGACGAGCTCGAGAAGGCGCTCGTGGGGATGGGGGTTTCCGAGAACGTCGCCACGCTCTACGCCGAGCTCGACCACGCCCTCAACGAAGGGCTGGTGAGGTCACTGGAGGGGCGCCGTCCCGAGAATACGACCCCGACAGGTTTCGAGGATTTTGCCGCCGAGCTGGCCGCGGCGTATCGCGCGATGCCATGAGGGAGGTTCATGGCTCGGGCGGGGAGAAAAGGCTGAAGTCCACCGCCTCGATCACGGCGCTCCGTCCCACGATGGGTGGCTCGAAGGGGACGTATCGTCCGTCCTGGTAGAGCACCCATTTCAAAGAGTCGTCCTCGAGCTCACGCTCGAAGGTGAAGTGTACTTTTCCCGGCCGCCCGTCCGGCGTCTGCGCAACGACATGGATCCGGACTCCCGATAGCTGAACCTCATAGTCTTCCGGGAACGGCGCGTTGCGGGTGCGATAGACGATGTCGAAAGGGGAGCCGAGCCAGCCGCCCTCGGCTTCGATGGAGATCGTGTGTGCGGAAAGACGTTCGAGAACGAGCGACGTGACTCCCGGGGCGAGCATGAGCATATTCTTTGGAGCGGGCCTTCCGTCGAACCGACGAACGAGCAACGTGTACTGTCCATAGAACGCATCCGGCTGGTTGACGATCACGAGCCGCTGACCGGGAAGCTTCTGATCGTCCGGAAGACTTCGAGGCGGATTGGCGTAGATGGGCTCCTGCGACGCCACCGCGCGGCTCATGATGAGGTTCAAGGGCACCGCGACCACCAGGTGCACAGCGACCAACGTCCATCCCAGAACACGACCTGGTGATCCAGTCATCGAGCGATCCAAGAGACGGACCAGCAACATCGCCAGAAGCGCCATGGCTCCGATGCCGACGAAGAAGAGAAGCCGGTCATGGGGAAACCCGGCGGTGATGGGAACGACCGCCAGCCCCATTCCGAACCCAAAGAAACGCGCCGTCTTGTCTTCTCGCAGGATGGGTCGCAGAAGAAAGAAGATGATCGCCAGGACGGCAATTCCGAAGAGCGCGACCCCGAGCCTCTGGGCTTCCGTCCAGGCGAATGCAAGGCTCGAAGGCGGCAGGAACCACTGGCCGAGCAACAAGAGCGACGCCCGGATCGGGAACTGCGAGAGCCATTCGGTGGGCTCACCGACCGGGTCGAGGTAGAAACCGCTCCCCGAAGTTCCGTAGCCATGGCCCGTGTAGAAGGCGAGCCAGGCGACGCCGATGACGGCATGTGGCGCGATCGCACCGAAGCGGGCGGCGGACGATCTCGGGTCCAGGAAGAGGGCGTAGCCGAGCAAGTAGGGTGCAATTCCGATCCCGCTCTCGCCGGCGAGAAGCGAGGCCAGGAATGCCATGGGGCTCAAGATGGCTCCCGGAGTCCATCGGTCTCGCCGAAAACGGTCGTGGGACCAGAGGCTGAGCACGCCCAGGCTTGCGGACACGATCGCATTCCGGTTGGCGAGGAAGGCGACGGGCATGGCGTGAGCGTCGTCGAGTGCATAGAGGAGGGTCGCAAGTCCGGCGACCATGGGCACCGCGATGAGGCGGCGGTACAGCATGGAGGTCAGAAGGACGAGACCGAGGAGCCAGGCGACACTGTGGAGGTGCATCGAGACTCCGCTGTCTGGCCAGAGCGCGTAGTCGATGACATGCGTGAACGAAGACAGAGGGCGCCAGAATCGGATTTCGAGCTCATCATCGGCCCACCACGGCAAGACCCCGAGATCCTT
>DASPGQ010000753.1 GCA_035620555.1 Vicinamibacteria bacterium | reverse complement strand
CGAGATGGGTGGCGACGCCGGCATCGCTCGGCATGACGAGATGAAAGCTCGCGGGCAGTACGCCGACGATCTTGAATGTCCCGCCGGGGAATCCCCATCCGCCGTCGATGCGAACGCTTCTCCCGACCACGGAACGCTCGCCGCCAAAGCGACGACGCCAGAGCGATTCGCTGATGAGAACGCTGTCCGAGAAGGTTCCCTCGTCTTCCGGCTCGAAGCCACGGCCGATGACTGGCTCGGCACCGAGAATCGAAGGGAAGTTCCAGGTGACGAGACCCAGACGCACTGTTTCGGGCTCGTTGTCCTCGACGACCGCCCCGGTAGTCGTCCAGATCGAGGCGAGCTCCTCGAAACGCTCGCTGCGTTCCCGCAGATCGTTCAGCTCGGGGCCCGAGATCGGATAACGTGTGAAATCCGAGGAGGGCATCTCCGACCAGATCAGAGCCAATCGGTCGGCATCGCGATAAGGCAACGGGTCCACGAGGACACCCTTCGTAACGCAGAGGATCGCGGTGCTCGCGCCGATGCCGAGCGCCAGCGAAAGGGCGGCGAGGACGGTGATCCGCCGGTTGCGCCACGTGGAACGCACCGCGAAGCGCAAATCGGTCCCCAGAGAAAGCATCGTGATCTCCTTTCGTCCCGACGGTGAAAGCCTCCGCCGCACGCCGAATGCCGTCCGGATCAGGTCCGCCGAAGTATGACTCCAGAAACGACACGCGCCCCAAGGTCCGCGAAATCGCGGTCGCTCCCGGTCCCGCCGGAGAGATTCGACGAGCTCCGCACCGAACCGCTCGCGAAAGGAGAGCGGGTACAGCCTCAACAGGAGGCGGAAGAGCCGTTGCTCGCTGGGCCCCTCTTCTGGTCGCGTAATGCTCACTTCGTTTCCGCGGCCGCGATGTGTCGCCGAGCGACCTTCATGACGCGCGCCATCCGTTCGAGCTCCGATTCGAGCGCTCGTCTGCCGGCGGGCTGGATGCGATAGACACGGCCTCGGCGGGCGTCGGGGGGCTCCGCGCCTTCGACCTCCGCAACGTACCCGCGCCGCTCGAGGCGCTGCAGAGCCTGGTACAGACTTCCGGAGCCGAGAAAGAAATCGCCGCCGATCCTCTCCTCGACGTCGAGCTTGATCGCGTAGCCGTGTCGGGGCCCCCGGAGGAGGGTCAACAGGATCTCTACGGCGACGTTAGAAAGCTCAGCGTCTCTGGCGTTCGAGGTACGGGACATGATGGGAAACTCTTCTAGTACTCAATGCCGTGGCGGGACCCGTAATCGATCGAGCCGCCACGGCTCGGGCTGCTTACGGCGCGGCCAGCGCGCCGGGCTCGCTCCGCTCGCGCAGGCTGGACTGTACTTTTCGTCAGCCTGCCGGGCTGTGTCTCCACCCCATAAATAGTCACGGATAAACATGTCATGCCGTGACATATTAGCACGAGAAAGCCGCTCCGCCCAACGGACGTCGGTTGACGCGCGGTCGGTGGCGGGGTAACGATGCGCGGATGCTGGAGCTCCTGCTTTTCTCGTTGTTCTCAGCCGTCGCGCCGTTCGACGCCGTGCAGGTCGAGCACAATCTGATGATCCCGATGCGCGACGGCGTGCGGCTCGCGACCGACGTTTACTGTCCCGCCCGCGATGGACGAGTCCTCGACGAGAAGCTTCCCGTGCTTCTCCAGCGCACTCCTTACGACAAGACGGGGCGATCCCTCGTGGAACGGGCGAAGTATTTCGCCTCCCACGGCTATGTCGTGGCGCTCCAGGACCTGCGCGGAACCTATGCGTCCGAGGGTGAGTTCACGAAGTACATCGGTGAAGGTCAGGACGGCTACGACGCCATCGAGTACCTCGCGAAGCTTCCCTACAGTGATGGCCGGGTTGGCATGTGGGGAACGTCGTACGCCGCTCACGTTCAGGCGAACGCCGCGAAGCTAAGGCCGCCTCACCTCGCCACGATCGTTCTCAACATGGGCGGCATGTCGAACGGCTGGGATCACAAGATTCGAAATCATGGGGCTTTCGAGCTGCAGCAGCTCACCTGGGCGTTCCGCCAGCTCTATGAGGAGACCGATGACCCCATCGTGAAGAAGAGCCTGGAGCTCGAGCCGGTCGACAAGTGGCTCCATGCGCTCCCTCTGCGAAAGGGGCTCAACCCTCTGTCCATCGCGCCCAACTTCGAGGACTACATCCTCACGATGATGCAAAGCGGCAACTACGACGAGTACTGGCAGCACCACGACATCAACTGGCAAGAGCATTACAACGAGACCGCCGACATTCCGATGGTGCTCATTTCCGGCTGGTACGACTCCTACGCCGGGGGAACGGTGACGAACTACCTCGAGCTCGAGAAGAGGCTGACCTCGCCCCTGTCCCTCGTCATGGGGCCCTGGACTCACGGCGGCAACACGAGAAGCTATGCTGGCGACGTTTCGTTCGGTGAAGCCGCCGCGATCGCCGACTTCCATGACGCGTTCCACCTGAGATGGTTCGATCGTGTTTTGAAAGGCAAGGGCACCGGGGATGCCGAGGCGCCCGTTCGTGTCTACGTCATGGGGACGGGCGACGGCCATCGAGACGAAGCCGGCCGGATGTTTCACGGAGGGTACTGGCGGGAGGCGGAAGCCTGGCCGCTTCCCGGTACGCGCCTGGTGCCCTTTTTTCTTCATGCGGACGGGACCCTGTCGGAAAGCCGGCCACACAGGGCCACCTTACCCACGACCTATACCTTCGACCCCCAAGACCCCGTGCCGACCATCGGCGGGGCATTTTCGAGCACGAGCCCGGTGTTCGAGCCGGGCGCGTATGACCAGAGGGAGACGGAAGCGATCTTCGGCGCGAGGGAGCCGTACCTTCCGCTAGCCGCTCGCTCGGACGTCGTCGTCTTTCAGACCGAACCCCTCGACGAGGATGTCGAGGTCGTCGGTCCCATTGCCGTCGAGCTCACTGTTTCTTCCACGGCGGTCGACACCGATTTCACCGTGAAGCTCGTCGACGTGTATCCCCCGTCCGAGGACTACCCGCGAGGTTTCGCGATGAACCTGACCGACGGCATTCTGCGAGCCCGCTATCGGAATTCGTCGGAACGCCAGGAGCTCATGACGCCAGGGGAAATCTGCCGGATCAAGGTGGAGCCCTTTCCCACGGCGAACGTCTTCAAGAAGGGTCACCGCATCCGCCTCGACGTCTCGAGCAGCAATTTCCCCCGGTTCGACGTGAATCCCAATACCGGCGAGCCGCTCGGTGCCCATCGACGAACGATGCGCGCCGACAACACGATTCATCACGACGGCGCCCACCCTTCTTACGTCGTGCTGCCTATCGTTCCCGCGGGAAAGGCGGAGCAGTAAGTCGTTTCTACAACCGTGGACGCTTGCCCCGAACGCCCATCGCCACGAGGAACATCACCGACTTGCCACGCGCGTGCGGGGAGAAGAACTCCGTCACGGCGTCGTCGTAAAAAGTGAGGCCGGTGGCGCCGAGCTTCCAGGCGTAGGCGGCGAGGTAGAGCCGGCCGCCGAGAAGCCCGCCTTCGAGGGCGGCGATCCGGTAGCCGCGATCGCCATAGCGGGCGAGAACCGGTTCGAGGTCGGTGAGGACGTAGACGTTCGCGGCCGCATCCGCGGCGAGAGGCTGCCCGAGATCGAGGTACCCCGCCTCTTTTCTGAAATCACCTTCCTTCAATAAAGTAAGCCCCGTGTCGCCGTGAACGTACGTGCCTCGAGCGAGGCCGTCCACTTCGTTCGCGATGACGTAGAGATCGCCGAGCATGGCGTCGAGTGTGGTTGCCTCGAGTATGCTCGTGAGCGCCGCGGCATCGATCGGCCGCCGTTCGAAACGCCGCGCCGAGCCGCGGCGCCGAATCACAGATTCGAGCGGCTCATCGAAGGCGGCCTCGATCCCTGGGCTCGTCTCGTGTCGCTTCCCCGGGGCCGGTGCCTCGCGCAAGGCACGCGCGTCAGCGCCGCTTTCGAGTGAGCTGTCTCGGTGCATCTCGACGATGAGCGGGTAGTCCACGCGGCTTCGCGACAGAGGCACCGTCTCGAGACGCAAAGGCTCAGGACTTCCCGGTGTGGGTGGGAGAGGCTGGTTCGAGGTTCCCAGGCTCACGAGCGTAACGACCCCTTCCTCTTCGGGGTCGATGTCGAGCAGCCGCTCGAGCTCCGGGTCGGCGAAGAACGGGACGAGCTGTGCGCGGATCCCGAGAGCCCGCGCCATCGCCAGAACGTGGGCGAGAATGGTGCCGCCGTCCCAGAACGCGTGACGGTAAGCTCGACTCTGGTATTTCCAGGCGTTGCGCCAGTAGGTGGTCGTCAGTGCCAGCACGGCTTCAGCGCTCGCGACTCGTTCGTCGTCGCCCGTGGCTTCGACGAGCGTCCTTCGCCAATCCCCGGTACGAAGGTGGTCGAGTGCGTGCTCCCGCGGGTCGTAGTGGAAAACCCCGTCTTCCTTAACGACGTAGATCTCGATGTGATAGAGAGCCCCGGTGCAAGCGGCGGCGCGGAACAGCATCTCCTGACCGCCACCATAGTGGATGCGCTTCGTGACGCCGGCCGCTTGGAAGAGTAGACGCGACAGATCCGCCGGGCCGAGCGGCGTCGCTCGTGGCGCCGCCGGAGTCGGCCGGAGCGCTGCGAGCGCGCTCATGCCGTCTGGCTCACTCACGGGGGGAAGCGGGGTGGACGCGACGTCGCGATAAATCTTGAAGGGTATGGGCTGGTTCTGCCAGTCGAGATAATGGCGGTTGAGCCGGACGCTCTCGTAGCTGTGCTTCGTCAACTCGTGAAAGCGCCGTGCGGTCTCTCCCGGAGCTTCGGACACGGCGCCGATCGTAGCACGCCGCTCGATAGGGATAGTGAACCGTAGCCGCCCTCCGTGGTATAGAGACGCGTATGAGAATCCCTGGACACGTCATCGTCTGGCTTTCCGGACTCACCCTCCTCGCCGGCTCGCCGTCCTCGAGCGCAGCTCAAACGGAACGAGGAACGGATGCGATC
>DASPGQ010000752.1 GCA_035620555.1 Vicinamibacteria bacterium | reverse complement strand
GTACTGAAAGACGATCTCCCCGAGAAACACATCTGGCGACTCTACCGTGAGGATTACGGGAAGGAGCCGTTCGTCCGCATCGTGAAAGAGAAGGATTCCATCTATCGATATCCCGAGCCGAAGCTCGTGGCGGGCACGAACTACTGCGATATTGGTTTCGAGCGCGAAGAGGGCACGCGCCGACTCGTCGTGATGAGCGCGATCGACAATCTGGGAAAAGGCGCCGCGGGCCAGGCGGTACAGGCATTCAATATCCTGCACGGCTTCGAGGAAACGACCGCCCTCGAGTTCGCCGGGCTTCATCCCTGACGACATGTGCCGGTTGCTCGCGGTGCAATCGTTGGTGGCCATCGACATCGCGCCCCTCCTGTCGGGCTTCGCCCTCGTGGCGAAGCGGAGTCGCGAGTACCAGGGCCACGGATGGGGGTGCGCGGTCCGCGCGAAAGGCCGGTGGGAAATCCACAAGAGCATCCGTCCCATCTGGGAGGATGATCTGCCCGATTTGCCGCCGACGCGGCTGCTCGTGGCTCACGCGCGCAGCGCCTTTCGTGACGAGGGGATTCGCGTCGAGAACAATATGCCGTTCTCCGACGGCACCAACGTCTTCGCTTTCAACGGTGAGCTCCGGGGGGTGCGCATCCGGGAGCGCGGTCGGATCGGCGCGGAGAAGGTCTTCAACTTCATCAAGCGCTTCGAAAACGGCCGAGGGATGGAGAACGCGCTCCGGAGAGCGACGCGCATCATCGAGAAGCGTACCGACTACGTTCGCGCGATGAACCTCATCTTGAGCGACGGCCAAACGGTCCTCGTCCATTCGCGCTTCGCCGAAGACGCCGAATACTTCACGATGCACTACCGACGCCGCAAGCCCGGGGAGCCTCTGGTCGTTTGTTCCGAGCCGATTCCTGGGCGAGATGGGTGGGTGCCCATCGGGAACGGAGAGACATGTCGCTTCCTGTGACCGTGGTCAAGGTCGGGGGTGGTAGGGACATCGATCATCAGGGCGTCTTCGTCGACATGAAGAGATACCTCGAGCGGGGGCTCCGCTTCGTCGTCGTGCACGGCGCGCACGACGAGATGGACGAGGTCTCCAGGCGGCTCGGAAAGCCGCCACGAACGTTGATTTCCGAATCGGGGCACGAAAGCCGGTACACCGACAGGGAAACGCTGAACATCTTCCTCATGGTCTATTGCGGCAAGGTCAACAAGACGCTCGTGGCCCTGTGTCACCGCCTGGGTATCAACGCGGTCGGCCTCTCCGGGGTCGATGGCGCGCTCTTCGGCGGCGAGCGCAAGAAGGCGCTCCGAGTGGTCGAGGGAGGAAGACGCCTCGTCGTCCGCGACGATCTCTCGGGAAAGATTCACTCGGTGAACGTCGATCTTCTGGGGTTGTTGCTCGACGCGGGATACGTGCCGCTCGTCTGCCCCCCGGCCCTGAGCGAGGAGCGAGAGCCCATCAACGTCGACGGGGATCGCGCCGCCGCGAGCCTGGCAGTGGCCCTCGAGGCCGAGAGGCTCGTCATCCTCTCCAACGTTCCGGGGCTGCTCCGCGACAAGGACGATCCCAACTCGCTCATCGAGACCATTTCGAGCGCGCGACTCGACGAAGACGCAAGATACGCGGAAGGACGCATGAAGAAGAAGACCCTGGCGGCCGCCGAAGCGCTTCGCGGGGGTGTCAAAGAAGTCATCCTTGCCGACGCTCGTGTCAGCCGCCCCATCGAACAGGCGCTTCAGCATCGAGGCACGTGGATCCGATGAGCACGACCAGTGCGGATCGTTCCGCGGCCGAGTCTCCCCACGAACTGGATATCTACCCCAAGCGGGGCATTCAAATCGTACGCGGCAAGGACGCCAAGGTCTGGGACCACGAGGGACGGGAATACCTCGACGCCGCGGGTGCCTACGGCGTCGCGAACATCGGTCACGCGAATGAGGAGGTGGCCCGGGCCGTGGCCGAACAAGCGCGCAAGCTCGTATCCTGCCCCGGGGCCTTCTCCTCCGACGTTCGCTCCAAGCTGTTGCAGAAGCTCGTCGGCATCGCCCCGAAATCGCTCACCCGCGCCTTCTTGTGCAACTCCGGCACGGAAGCTCTCGAGGCGGCCATCAAGTTCGCCCGCTATACCACCGGGCGCAAGGAGCTCGTCTGCGCCATGAGGGGCTTCCATGGACGGACCCTAGGGGCGCTCTCGGCCACTTACGAGCCCAAGTACAAGCAGGGCTTCGCTCCTCTCGTACCGGGTTTCATTCATGTACCTTTCAACGATTGCTCGAGGCTCGAAGCGGCAGTCTCGGAGCGAACCGCCGGCGTCATCCTCGAGATCGTGCAGGGGGAGGGAGGCATTTACGTCGGGACCGGGGAATATTTCGACAAGGCACGGCGGGTGTGTCGCGAGCGCGGGGCGATGCTCATCGTCGACGAAGTGCAAACCGGTTTCTGCCGCACTGGGCGAATGTTCGCCTCGATGCATTTCGACCTCGAGCCCGACATGATGTGCGTTGCCAAGGGAATCGCGGGAGGTCTTCCCATGGGGGCAACGATCGTATCCGACGCGGTCGCGGCTCCCACGGGCCTTCACGGCTCGACCTTCGGCGGCAATCCTCTCTGCTGCGCCGCGGCCTCCGCCGCCATCGACTTCATGAAACGCCATCGTCTGGACGAGCGTGCCCGCGAACGCGGAGATCTCCTCGTTTCCCTCATCGAGCCGAAGAACCTTTCCCGGGTGCGCGAGGTGAGGCATCTGGGACTCATGATCGGTGTCGAGCTTCGTGAGAAGGTGACGCCCATCCTCAAAGGGTTACAGCAAAGAGGGGTGCTCGCGCTTCCGGCGGGCAAGACGGTGCTGCGCCTTCTCCCGCCCCTCGTCATCAGCGAAGGGGAGATTCGCTACCTGGCCGATCAGATCGTCGGGGAGCTGCGGTAGGGGATCAAGTTCAAGACGAGGCGAGGAACTGCTCGGCTTCGCTCAGCTCGGGGCAGTTGCTGTCGGCTTTCGACCAGAGGCTCAAGAACCTCTGATAATGCTTGGACGCTTCGCCCGCGTTGCCGTTCTCGCGATGCAGGCGGGCGAGCTCGAGGTGATACCGCGGCTCGAGCATGGCCGTCCACACCTGGCCGATGCCGGGATGAAGCAGCCGTTCGTAGAGCTCGACGGCGCGACGGTAGTCGCCTTGGAGCGCCTTCGCTCGCGCGGCGCCGTCGCGGAACGGAAGGCTCCCACCGAGATTCTCGAAGAGGTGGATTACGTTGAACTCCATTTTGCGTCGAGGTGTCCCCTCGTCGAAGGCGGTGAAGGCGGCCCTCGGATCGTTCCGGCTGAGGGCGATCTCGCCGATCAAGAGGTGATACCACCACTGCTCGCGAGGATCGCGCCCGTCGGGCGAGCCAAGAGCCGCGAGCTTGGCTCCTGCCTGCTCCACCTTCCCTGAACGGCTGGCGGCGATGCCTTCGAAGAGCGCGGCGAGCTTGCGAAGGCGGTTCAGGTTGGGGGAGTCGTTCTCCGCGGAGAGAAGCACGTCGGCGGCGCGGGCCTCGGCAATCGCGGCATCGAGCTCGTTCTTCTCGATGGCGAACAGGGAGTCCAGCAATCGGACCGCCGCCTGCATCGTGGTGTTCTCGCTCTCGAGCGCCTCCGTGTTGACGATCTCGAGAAGGCCTTCGGCCTCGCGGTAACGCCCGGCCCTCGCGAGAACGTAGGCGCGCTGGAAGACCAGCTCGTACCGCGAGTATTTGGGAGGCATGTTGTCCTCGATGGCGTCGATCTCCGCGAGGGCTTCGTCGTATCGACCCGTCGACGCGAAGGCCCAGGAACGGCCGATATGGGACGAGGCGAAGGTCGGATCGATCTCGAGTGCCCTCCGATAGTAGTCGAGCGCCGGCTCGGGGCTCCCCGCGATCAAATGGGCTTCACCGAGGCTGTCCTGAGGATTGGCCTCATCAGGGTTGATGCGGGCGTAAGCTTCGAACTCGTGAATCGCTTCGGGAAAGCGACTCAGTTTGAGAAGAGCGTAGCCATAGTACAAACGCAAGTACCCCGAGTACGGCAGGTTCGTCACCCCACGCTCGAGAATCTGGAGGCTCTTCTCCATTTCCCGAGAATCCTGGTAGAGGTGAGAGAGCATCATATAGGCCTCTTCCTCGTCCGGCCTGCGCGCGATGAGCTCCAGGAGCTCCGTCTCGGCGCGCTCTGGATCCTCCTTCGCCATGTCGGTGGATTCGAGAAGCAGGCGCTGGTTGGGCGGGAGACGATCCTTGAGCTCGAGCACACGTTGCTGAAGATCTCGATAGGCGGCTTCATCGCGGCTGAGTGCCGCCACCATCTGAAGCTCCGCGAGGGCGAGGGCGAAATCGGGGTCGAGGCGCACCGCTTCGGTGAGCGCCCGGCGCGCATCGGAAACCCTCAAGTGGCGTCGCGCCTCGACCCCTTCGTTGTAGAGTCGAAAGGCGTCGAGGGAGGCGGTGGTCATTTCTTTGATGGGTGTCACTGGCTCTTTCGAAGGACTATCGATTCGTAGGCTGTCTCGGACGTGGGCCGTCAAATCGTCCATGAGCTGGAACACGTCTTCGCCCCGCACGCTGTGCGCCGACAGGATGCGAGCGTCGTCGACGTTCTCGATTTGCACGTCGATTCGATACTCGGGCCCGAGCCGGAATATCGTTCCGACAACGACGGCGGAAGCCCCGGCTCGCCGAGCTACTTCATGACGGGAGCTCCCGTTCGCGTCGATCTCGTTGAGCACCTGCTCGAGACGCTGCGAGCTGACCACCGTCAGCCCGGTTACTTCCGCCAGCCCGGTGCGCAGCATGGTGGGGGCGCCGCTCGAGAGCCACTTCAGCTCCTCGTCCTTCGTGTGGTTCTCGAAGTCCATCACCAGCACCGAGAAAGGATCGTGGCCGGGGGCGTCGGCTTCACCTAGCAGAATCAATGCGCCCACGGCGACGACGCCTAGCAAGAGCACCGCCGGCACCGAGCGCCAGCTCAGTAGCTTCCGGGCGCCGCTTCCGCCCGACGAGAACCGCTCGGCATCAGCGCCGGGGACTTCGACGGAAGCGATGAGCCGATAGCCCTTTTTCGGGAGCGTCTGGATGAAGCGCGGCTTCCTCGCATCGTCCCCGAGCGCCTTGCGGACTTCCCATATGGCATTTGGCAGGACTTCGTCGGAGACGAAGGTTCCGTCCCATACGGCCTTCAGAATCTCCTGTTTCGATACGACCTCGCCCTGGTGAGACGCAAGAAGCCCGAGCACTTGCATCGCCTTTGGCTCCACGTGTGCCTCGCCCTGGGGGCCGACGATGGTGTTGGAGTGCGGCTTTACCACCCACTCGGCGATTCGGAACTCGCGCTCGAACGACATGGCCCGACCATCCTTTCGGGGCTTTACACTAACTGGAATCTAGCACGCGGTTCGATCCCGTCCCACTCGGCATAAGAAAGGCTTCTACGAACTCCTCCACTCTATCCATGACTCGAAAAGCGATGGTCCCGGGTCAGGTTCTGCTAACCATTACTTCTCGATCGTTCAGGAAACCTCAGGGACGACCATTTCTGGCCGTTTTCTTGAATTGGATTCTCCTTTTCATTCAAGAAATTGATTCGAGAACCCGGAGTCGAGCTTCGGAAAGGCACCGGAGTAGGAAGTCGAGGTCCCTTTCCCGAGTGTGAAAATTCGTGATGCAGGCCCGGAGGGCTGGAATCCGACCTCCCACGAGAGTAACGGACGTCCAGGCGTCACCGCTCTCGACGAGCGCGTCGGAAATGGCCCTCACCGCTTCGGTATCCGGGGCTCGCCGGTCGCGGAAGCACACCACCGGAAGCTTCGTGCGATTGACTATGTCCCATCCGCCATCGGTTAGCCGTTCGCGCAGGAGGTCTCCGAGACGCACCATTTCGCGAATCATCGTCGCGTAGCCGTCGAAGCCCGCCACCAGGAGCGTGAGGAAGAGCTTCAGGCCGATGAACCGGCGCGACCATTGCATCGACGAGCGGTGGGGCTCGCGGACGTCGATCCCCTCCCCGGCCCGCGGCATGTACCCGGCCACCACGCCAAAGACGTCATCGAGGAGCTCAGGGTGCCGGGTGAAGAACATCCCCGCTCCCATCGGGACGGAGAGCCATTTGTGAGCGTCGAAGGTGATGGAGTCGGCCCGCTCGACGCCCTTCAGAAGAGGGCGAAGCTCCGGGACGAGAATCGCCGCTCCGCCCCAGGCCGCGTCCGCGTGAACCCATAGACCCTCTTCATGCGCCACAAGAGCGATCGCGTCGACCGGATCGACGAGACCGGCTCCGGTCGTTCCCAGAGTCGCCACGGCGAAGAGCGGGTGGCGTCCCGCCTTCCGATCTTCACGGATCGACGCGCGAAGCGCTTCGGGGACCATGAGGAAACTCTCGTCCACCTCGACGGGACGCACGGCGGATGTGCCCAACCCACAGAGCCGGGCCGCCTTCAAGAACGAATGATGGCTCTCCGAGGAAACGTAGAGGGTCGGCTGCGCCGGCAGCGAGCGTAGGCCATCCTCGGCGAAGCGGGGAAAATGTCGGACGAGCGCCGTCAGGAGCGCCGTATGGTTGGCCTCTGCCCCGCCGGTCGTGAACGAGCCCCCCACGACTTCACCAGGGTAGCCAAACTTCACGCCCAGCTCGCGGATCAGGAGACGCTCGACCTCACAGGCAAAAGGCGCGTGAGTCCAGGCGGCGAGCTGAGGATTGAAAGCCGCCGCCAGCGCATCTGCGGCCACGCTCATCGTGGACGTGGCGGGGTTGAACAAACCGAAGTAACGAGGATGGCCGTTGTGTACCTGATGATGGCGAAGGCCCTCGAGGACCCGATCCAGCGCCTCACCCACGCTCATGGGGGTGCTGAAATCGATGTCCTCCAGGAGCTGCCGCACCGGTCGCGGATCGGAAGAGGGAGCTACGCGAAGGTGCTCGAGCTCCCGGGAATACTCCTCGATCGCGCGCTGGACTCGCAGCCACATCTCGTTTCGAAGTTCGTCGGGAAGCTCCAGCACGGCATCATTATAGGACCCAGTAAAATAGGCGTGGAGGTTCCAATCGATGCTGAAACCGGGTGACAAGGCCCCCACGTTCCGGCTGCCTTCGACGTCTGGCTCCGACGTGTCGCTCTCGAGCCTGAAGGGCCGCAAGTTCGTGCTTTATTTCTACCCCAAGGACGACACCCCGGGCTGCACTCGGGAGGCCTGTGATTTTCAGGACAACCTGGCTCGGCTGCAGCTGGAGGGTGCGTCGGTCTTTGGGGTCTCCAAGGACTCGCTCGAATCTCATCGCCGGTTCCAGACCAAGCACGGTCTCGGTTTCGATCTGCTGTCCGATCCAGAAAATCTCTCAGCGAAGGCGTACGGCGCGTACGGCACAAAGAGCCTGTACGGTCGAAAGTTCCTGGGAACGATCCGCTCGACGTTCGTCGTCGACGAAAAAGGTCGGATCGCGGCAGCCTGGTCCCCGGTTCGAGTCGCGGGCCACGTCGATGAGGTGATCGCGCACCTGCGGGGCGAGTCGGCACCGACCAAGAGGACGCCACGCAAAAAGAAGAAGAAATGAAAGCCGGACTTCCTCTGATCGTCCTCGTGGGATGCGCCCGGCTGGCCTCGGGAGATTGGCTCGTGCTGGCCGACGGGTCGCGCACCGAGGTGCGACGGGTCGAGGTCCTGGAGCGTTCGGTACGAGTGACGACGCTGTCCGGCCAGACGTGGATCGTCCTCAAGACGGCCGTCGATGTGGGGGCGACGAGCCGCGCCAACGAGATCCCTCCGGCCGAGGTGGAACCGGTCATGGAGCCCGTTCGCCCACCTTCGCCGAGGCCCGAACCGCCCTTGCCACCGACGACACCGGCGCCAACCCCACTGCGACGAACGTCGCCGCCTTCCGATTGGCAACCACCCGCTCCCCCCGCATCTTCGGCAACGGCGCCTCGTGAACCGGAACACCCTCATCGGGTCGCCGTCTTTGTGAACGCGGCGACCGGCCGGCCCCGAGGGAGCTTCTCGGAATCGCGCTCTTTCGAGCTCTTCAGCGAAACAGCTTCTGTCGATACCTTGTACGAAAACGGACCCACGCGGGGCGCCGAAGTGGGGGCGGTGGTCCGGCTTTCCGGACCGATCGCGGTGAGCGCTTCATTCGACTTCTTCGAGAACGAGGCGAGCGCGCGCTACCGAGCGCTTCTGCCGCACCCGTTCTTCTACGAGCAGTTTCGGGAGTTGAGCGAGACCCGCTCCGGCCTCGTTCATCGAGAGCAAGCCTTCCACATCGGTCCCGTCGTTTCGATGAATCTCGGACGGCGTCTGTCGCTGGATCTGTACGGTGGCGCGAGCAAGTTCTTCGTCGAGGCCGACGTTCTGGACGACGTGCTCTACGCCGAGGCATTTCCGTTCGAGTCCGTCGTATCGCAGGGCTCCATCCTGAGGCGGCTGGATGCCCATCCATGGGGATACCACGTTGGCGCATCGAGCACTGTCCGCCTCGTCGGGTTTTTGGGAGTAGACGTGACTCTGCGTTACAGCCGCGCCGACTTCGTTCTGCTCGACTCGGCGAGCCAGGAGATCCGCTACGAGGCTGGCGGTCTGAGAGTCGGAACCGGACTGCGATTCCTGTTCCCGTGAGCCACATCGCGTTTCTCGTTTTGGTGGTAGGGGCAAGCTCAGGCCCCGCTCGCGCCGCGCCGTTCGGATTCACCAACGTGACCGCTTCATCGCGTTTCTTCTCACTTCGCAACCTGGGAGGCCACGGGGTCCAGGTCGCCGACGCTACCGGCGACGGATTCCCCGAGCTCTACGTCACGAACATTTTCGCCCCCAACGAAGATCGGCCCGACCTCTATTTCGTCAACCTGACGAACGGAAGCTTTCGTGAGCAGGGCGCCGCTTCCGGTGTTTCGGACGACGGTTACTTCGGGCGTCTCAGCGAGGAGTCTCACGCGGCGATCTTTGCGGATCTGGACAACGACGGAGATTACGATCTCTTCAATGCCCACACCTGGAGCGGAAACCACAAGATCTATCGCAACGACGGCATGGGGACGTTCACCGATGTTACCCCGGGATCGGGCATCGAGCTCGATGACGGAGAGCCCCGCGGAGTGGCTGCGGGCGATGTGAACGGTGACGGAGTCCTCGACCTCGTCCTGAGCGCCTGGGAAAACCTGCCGATGACGGTCTATCTGGGTCGAGGAAGTCTTCGATTCGAGCGCCGTTCACTCGGATCCCTGGGTGCGAGACTCGCGAATCAGGGGATCGCCCTGACCGATCTCGACAACGATTTCGACCTGGACCTGGCGACGACGGGGCATATGACGGTGGGCTCCCCCATCGGCCCCCTGGCGCTATTCGCGAACGATGGCCGGGGCCGTTTCACCGATGTCACCGCCGCGAGTGGGATTCGCTTCCCCGAAGAGGGAACCAACGGCTGGTCGTTCGGCGATCTCGATGGCGACGGCGACCTCGACGTGGTTCTCGTCAGTAACTTCCGCACGAAGATATTCTTCAACGAGGGGTCCCTGCGGTTTCGTCCCGGTCAGGAGATCGGACGGGGCAATTTCACTGCCGCGCTCGGTGATTTCGATCACGACGGCGACCTCGACATCTACATCGGCGGCACCGAGGCGATCCTCGAGAACGACGGAAGAGGCGGGTTCTCGGCGGTGCGGGACATCGGGATCGTCGACCTCGGTCGCGATGGCCGCGGGACGGCGGTCGTGGACTTCGACCGCGACGGCGATCTCGATATCGCGGTGGCGAGCAAGCGAGGAAGCAATACGCTCTTTCGGAACGACCGCGACGACGACAACTGGCTCGAGGTGCGGCTCGTCGGGCCCCGAGGCGATGCCGGTGCATTCGGCGCCAAGGTCTACGTCTACGATGAGCGTCACGTCGACGACCCGTCGTACCTGCGCGGCGTTCGCGAGGCGCGAGGGGCTACCGGCTATTGCTCACAGGACGAGCCCGTTCTCCACTTTGGTGTCATCGGTGGGCGGAAGTACGAGGTCAAGGCGATTTTCCTCGACGGGTCGTTCTTCATCGCCAAAGGCGTGTCCGCTCCCGGCGAGGTCCTCATCAATCCGAGCGCGTCCCTGTCTCCGTAAAAAGAGAATGGGGGAGCTCGGGTTGAGCTCCCCCGAAATTCACGGATCGCTTCAGCGCCTGAAGAAGTAGCGGATACCTCCGAAGAACGCGTAGTTGTTCTCGATATCGCCGAGCTCGCTCATGAAGAGTCTGCCTTCGAGCTTGAACTGCAGGGTCTCGGTGAGGTTGAACCCGCCATGGACGAAGAAGCTTCCGTCCACGGTATCGCTATGGGTGAAGTCCCAAACACCGATACCGGCTCCGAGGAAGCCTCCCTCGAAGTTCTTGTCGATGCCGAAATCGGCGAACAGAGACGTAAGCCCGCCGTACTCCACGTTCACCGCGACACCGGCCTGGCCGAACACCTGAGCGCCGCCATCGGCGACGGGATAGGCGACGCCGAAGGTACCACCGAAGAGCCCGGAGCAGAGCCCGGACAGGGTCGTCTGCGTCGTGCTGTCTCCCGCGGGATCGCCGGTTACGGCGTCGAGCTCACGCACCCGCCGCTCCTTACCGCCGAATACGGTAACGAAAGGCGCTAGCTTCGCTTCGGGCTGCACCAGGGTGTAGTCCGCCTGGCAGGTTGCTCTCATTCCCCGGTCGTCGACCACCTCGCCCTCGAAGCGATAGCCACCGTACTGAGGGAGAAGGTAGCTTGCGCTGCACTCGCTCTCGAGCGACAGCGTCTCGACGAGTTGTTCGGGCCCATCGACGGGCGTGTGGTGAATCTTCAGCGTCCTCGTCGTGAGCGTTCCGACTCGGGCCGAGCTCGAGCACATGTCGAGTCCAATCGAAGCGCGTCCCGCCTTGGGCACGGGATCAATCGGTGGCGGGGTGAGCTGTATGTTGCACGTGGGCTCGCAGGGCTCGAGGCTCACCCGCTCGGTGACCTGTCGGGTCGGGCCCGCCGGCGTATGGACCACGGCGGTGAAAGTGTGAGCGCCGGCGTCATTGAGTTGGCCGGTCCACCGATGACCGCCACCAGCGGGGCTCGGGTTGATCGTTTCCCTCTGCCCGTTCGGGCGCGTGTGCGTCAGCTCGAGCCGGCCGCCCTCCGGCATGCTGGTGCCGAGGGTGACGTCGACGGTGACGTTCGCACCCGTACAATTGTTTGGACTCTGAACGCGAAGCCTGGGAGTGAGCGCCTCCAGATCGATCTGGGGCTCGACCGGTCGCATCTGGACGAGCGCCAGGTTGCCGCAGGCTTTTGGAATGAGGAAACGATGCTCCTGCCCTCGCGATTCGAACCGGATCTCGAAAGCCTCGAACGGGGCAGTGCCCGCCCAGCGGATGGGACGGGTCGGCTGCGCGACTCCATTCTTGCGCACCGCCATCCACTCGAACGTGTGGCCCACGGGGTAGCTCGCCTCGCTGAACGAGCCGCTCTCGACCGCGTTGAAGAGGTCGTTCGGATCCCCGGGCCAGCGGGCGTCGGCGAGAACCTTCTCGTAGTCCGCCCGGTTCGTGCGAAACACTTGCTGGAGCTCTTCTCCGGTAGACGGGCCCGGCCGGCTGATGGCGTTACTCGTTCCGAGTCGCCGGATGTCGACGTATTCTTGTGCCGAAACATGAAGCGCGCCTAAGGAAAGGACGGCCACCGAAAGGACGAGAAATCGCCGCATGTTCTTCCACTGTGACATGATTTACTCCTGTTTCGCTTGTCGTGCTGGAGCTCGGACGACACGGAAGGCACCGCAGGAGCCAAATCGCATCTCGAGCCCGGAGCGGTCTGTAATACTACTCACGAACCCGGGGAAAATGCAATTGCAGAACAGGCGTCGGCCGATCTGGGTTAGGAGTCTCAGCCCCCTCAACTTGTGCGCGACGATCCAGGTGTTTCCGATGGCCGGTTGCCGTCGGCGAAGGCGGAACGGCGCTAGCAAAACGTCGCGATGGAATCCCTGAAGCACCAACTGCTCGCTCTGGGCCTTCCCGGGCTCTTCCTGATCGCATTTCTCGACTCGGCCGGGGTTCCGCTGCCCGGAGGCGTCGACCTCGTCGTCATGCTTCTGGCCTGGCAGCGGCCCAGCCTCTTCGTTCTCATCGCCTTTCTCGCCGCCGCTGGCTCCACGGCGGGATGCCTGGTTCTCTACCGCATCGCGCGAACGGGCGGCGATGCGATGATGGCGAAGTTGTCGAGAGCCAAACAGGAATGGGTCAAGGAAAAGGTCCGGCAGAACGACGTCCTGGCCATCTTGGTCGCGGTGCTCGGCCCGCCGCCCTTTCCGACAAAGCCTTTCATCCTCGTGGCCGGGGTATTGCGCATGGACTGGCTTCGCTTTTCCGCCGCTGTTCTCGCGGGACGAATGGTTCGCTTCCTCGGAGAGGCCTACCTGGCCGTCCGCCTCGGGGACCGGGCCGCGGAAACATTGAGGGCGCATTACCCGACGATTGGACTCCTGCTCCTCGCCGCCGTCGCGGGGTTCGTACTCGCGCGATATCTGTTGCACAAGCGAGCACCGGCGTGAACGAGACGCAAGCGATCATCCTCTTCGTCGCGGCGCTCGCCGTCGTCGTCGCCTATGGCATCCGCGAGCGCTCTCGCCGTCGTGAGGCGGCGGAGGTCGCGCGAACGCTCGTGCCGGAGATCCGCACCGTCCTGGCTTCGTTGGAGACGGAGCCTGTTGAGCCGCTGGAATACGCCCACTTGCGAGAGCGTCTTCCGAGGGTGTTCCCGAAGGATACGCTCTTTGCCGTCGAGACTTTCTATCAATGCAACGATGCCTTGCGTGAAGCGTCTGCGGCCATGGCCGCCGCGTTCACCGAAGGAAGCGAGCTTTCGCTCGGCGACCGGATTCGGGCGAAGGACCGCCGCGACCGGTGCCTCAAGGACGTCCACTACACCGGAGCAGCCGCGGTCGAGCGGCTGAGCCGCTACTTGCCGTAGCACTCCATTTTTGGGTCACGTTCACAATTGAGAGTCAACGGTCTAGACGGCGTGGCGCTCGAGGCCTCGCGTTTGCACCACGCGGGTCGCGATTTCCTCGACCGAAGTGCTCGTCGTGTTGATGAAGGGAATGTCCAGGGATCGAAACAAGCTCTCCGCCTTCCGGACCTCGATGCGACACTGCTCAACGGAAGCATAACGGCTTCCCGGACGACGCTCCTCGCGGATGCTCGCCAGCCTCTTGGGATCGATGGTGAGGCCGTGAACCTTTTCGAAGTAAGGGCGGACGGGCTCGGGGAGGGTGTCCGATTCGAAGTCCTCTTCGGTTATAGGGTAATTTGCCGCGCGGATGCCGAACTGCATCGCCAGGTAGAGGCACGTCGGTGTCTTGCCCGAGCGTGAAACGCCGACCATGATGAGGTCGGCCTTGTCGTAGTCCTTGATGCGCGCGCCGTCGTCGTGTTGCAAGCTGAAGTCGATGGCACCGATTCGCGATTCGTAAGATGAAAGATTGCTGATGCGGTGAGAGCGCGTGCGGGTGATCAGGGGCTTTGCGTCGAGGGCACGCTCGATCGGTTCGAGAAACACGTGAAACAAGTCGAGGACGTGGGCGTCGGACTGAATGATGACCCTGCGGCTCTCCGGCTCGGCGAGCGTGCTGAAGACGATCGGCCTGGCCCCGTCTTCGAGTGCCGCGGCGTTGATTCGCTCGACCACCTGGGCCGCCTTCTCCAGGGAATCCACGTAGGGAATCGTGACTTCCCGATAGTCGGTGGTACCGGCGAACTGGGCGAGGAGGCTGTGACCGATCGTTTCGGCGGTGATGGCCGTTCGGTCAGAGATGTAGAACATCGTTCGCATGGATCACCTGGTATTGTATTAAGTTAAGAGAGGGTAGTGCTATGGGCCAATACGTCAAGACCTTGAGCGAGGTCGGCATGGACGATCTCGCGATCGTGGGGGGAAAGAACGCTTCTCTGGGCGAGATGACCCGCCATCTACGAACGGCCGGGGTGAAGGTACCGGGGGGATTCGCCACTCACACCGAGGCTTTCCGCGCCTTCCTCGAGAGCTCGGGTTTGACGGCTTTGCTGCGCGAAAAACTCGACAACCTGGACGTCGACGACGTGCAGGCTCTCGGCCGGGTCGGGCGGGAGATCCGGGAAGCGGTACTCGCCGGGGAATTGCCCCAGAGAGTTCGCGAGGAAATCGCCGACGCCTATCGCCGGCTGGACCCGGGTGGCCAGACGCCAGTCGCCGTGCGCTCTTCGGCCACGGCCGAGGATATGCCCGATTCCTCCTTCGCTGGCCAGCAGGAAACTTACTTGAACGTTCGAGGGATCGACAACGTGCTTCTCTCGGTCAAAATGGTCTTCGCCTCGCTCTTCAACGATCGCGCCATCGCCTATCGCGTCCACCGAGGATTTCACCACGACGAAGTCAGCATCTCCGCTGGGGTGCAGCGCATGGTGCGAAGCGATCTCGCGTCGAGCGGCGTCGCCTTCACCCTCGACACCGAATCGGGCTTTCGTGACGTCGTGTTCGTCACCGGATGCTGCGGGCTCGGCGAAGCGTTGGTGCAAGGCTCGGTGAATCCGGATGAGTTCTACCTGCACAAGGGCAACCTCGAGGCGGGCCGTCCGGCCGTTCTGTCGCGGACGCTCGGTCAGAAGACATCGAAGGTCGTCTACGCCGAGAGCCCGGTTCCGGGAGAAACCGTCCGATGGGTCTCCGTCGACGAGGCGGATCAGCATCGATTCGTTCTCGATGATCGAGAGCTCGAAGAGCTCGGGCGAACGGCGCTGCTCATCGAGAAGCATTACCGACGCCCCATGGACATCGAGTGGGCCAAGGATGGGATCGACGGTCAGATTTACATCGTGCAGGCGCGTCCCGAGACCGTGAAGAGTCACGGGGGTCAGGCTCTCGAGCGCTATCGCATCAAGACTCGAGGCAAGCTCCTGATCGAGGGCCGCGCCGTGGGCCAGAAAGTCGCCTCGGGAAAGGCGCGGGTCATCGAGAACGTGTCAGGAATGAGCTCTCTCGTCGCCGGCGAGGTGCTGGTGACCGACATGACCGACCCGGACTGGGAGCCGGTGATGAAGCGAGCCGCGGCCATCGTCACGAACCGAGGCGGCCGCACCTGCCACGCTGCCATCATCGCTCGGGAGATCGGAATCCCGGCCGTCGTCGGATGCGCGGATGCCACGACGACGATCGCTGACGGCGCAACGGTGACCGTGAGCTGTGCCGAGGGCGACACCGGCTATGTCTACGACGGTAAGGCGGACTTCGAAATCGAGCGCATCGACCTCGAAGCCATGCCCGAGATTCCCCTCAAGGTCATGATGAACGTCGCCAACCCCGATCGGGCGTTTCAATGCGCTTCGCTTCCTCACGCCGGAGTGGGTCTCGCCCGGCTCGAGTTCGTCATCAACAACACGATCGGCATCCACCCCAAGGCGCTCCTGGAGTTCGAAGACCTGCCCGATGAGCTCAAGGAGCGAATCGGCGAGCGCATCGCCGGCTATTCCGACCCGGTGAGCTTCTACGTCGACAAACTCACCGAGGGTATCGCCATGCTGGCGGCTGCTTTTCATCCCGAGCCGGTCATCGTGCGGTTGTCTGATTTCAAGTCGAACGAGTACGCCCATCTCCTCGGAGGAGACCGGTACGAGCCCAAGGAAGACAATCCGATGATCGGCTTTCGCGGCGCGTCGCGATACGTATCGAGCTTCTTCGCCGAGTGTTTCGCCCTCGAGTGCCGCGCGGTGAAAAGAGTACGGGAAGACATGGGCTTCACCAACGTCGAGGTCATGATTCCTTTCGTGCGCACCGTGGCGGAAGGAAAATCCGTCATCGAAGCGCTGGCGCGAAACGGGCTCGAGCGCGGCGAGAAGGGATTGAAGGTCATTATGATGTGCGAGATCCCCTCCAACGTCATTCTAGCCGACGCGTTTCTCGACCTTTTCGACGGTTTCTCGATCGGCTCGAACGACTTGACCCAGCTTACCCTCGCGCTCGACCGTGATTCGGCCCTCGTCGCCGCCTCTTTCGACGAGCGCGACCCCGCGGTGAAGGCCCTTCTCCATCAGGCGATCCAGGCGTGTAAACGCCGGGGGAAGTACGTGGGCATCTGCGGGCAGGGGCCTTCCGATTTCCCGGATTTCGCCCGGTGGCTGCTCGATGAAGGTATCGAGAGCGTCTCGCTCAACCCCGATACCGTCGTCGAGACCTGGCTGTTTCTAGCTGGGAACCCGGACGGGTCGAAGGTCGAGAACGCCTGAAAAAAGTCTTGACCCTCACGTCGCGTGAGGGCCTAAGGTTCCATCCATGAGGGTCGAGAGCTACCGGGTGAAGGAATTGGCGCGCCTCGCCGGCGTGACGGTGCGGACGCTCCACCACTACGACCGGATCGGGCTTCTCGTGCCGAGTGCGCGCAGCGATGCCGGATATCGCCTCTATGGCGAGGCCGATCTCTACCGGCTGCAGCATATTCTCGTCTGGCGCGAGCTGGGTTTTTCGCTCGAGCAAATCCGGCGGATGCTCGACGAGCCTGGATTCGACCGCCGCAAGGCGCTCGTCACCCAGCGGCAGGAGCTTCTACGGCGCGGGCGGCGGGTCACAGCCATGATTCGCTCGGTGGAGCTGGCTCTCGAAGAGCTCGAAGGAGGGCAGAAGATGGATGTCAAGCAATTGTTCGATGGATTCGACCCGGCGGAGCACGAAGAGGAAGCGCGCGAGCGATGGGGCGACACCCAGGCGTATCGGGAAGCGGCGCGACGAACCAGGGAATACACGGAAAACGACTGGGCGCGGATCAAAGCGGAGGGGGATGCTCTGCTTCAGGAAGTGGCGGGAAAGATGGCAACCGGCGCGGCGCCCGACGATCCCGACGTGCTCGAGCTGGCCGAACGGCACCGGCTGCAAATCGATCGGTGGTTCTATCCGTGCGACCGGATCGCTCACCGGGGGCTTGCCGATCTCTACCTGGCCGACGAGCGGTTCGAGTCACGAATCGACCGGCATGCTCATGGGCTTACCCAGTTTCTCTCGGCCGCCATTCGGGCCAACGCCGAAAGGGGCTAGCCGATGGGGGCGAGAAGAACCGCCGGTCTGGCGCGGGCCGGTCCTCGAAAGATCGCGTTCAGCATCAGCAGGTTCAGCCCATCCAGATAAGCGCGGTAGCATGGGTCGGCGGTGATGCCGATGACGAGGCCGGCCCCGCTCGGCTCGACCATGGCGAGGGGCTTGAAGGCGAGCTGTTTGCGATTCGGCTCCCAGAGATACCCGCCGGCGACGAGATCATCGGGCCCGGCGAAGATGGCGGGGTTCTCTCCCTTGTCGAGCGTCAGCGGCGTGAAGATTGATCGGCCGATCACCAGGGCGTGAGTCGTGTTTTCCATTCCCGCGGTGAGCCAGTGCTCCCGATCCAGGTTCACCCGGACCATGACGCCGGCGACGGGATCGGGACGCTCCTGCTTCGGCTCGATCGCCGCGAGGTACTCCTCTTCCGACGCGAGCATCATGCCCGGAGGCGGGTCTCCTTCCTTCTTGGGATCGCTCTCGCGCTCCGGTTGATTCTCGCGCTTCGAGTCCAGATGTCCCGCACTCACGAGATACTCCACCGCCCTTCCCGTTCCGATGAGCGTTCCGCCCGCTTGCACCCACCGCTTCAGGGCTTCGGTGGTGCTGTCCTCGACCTCGTCGTCGTAGTCTCCGTCGGGCAGGATGATCACGTCGAACGCACGGAAATCCGTCGATCCGAAGCGTTGGGCTCGAATCGGGGTGACGGGGTAGCCGAACTGTCGCTCGATGACGAACCGGGTCGCACCCGCCGAATTGGCAGACGTGGGCGTATCCCAGGCGAGAGCGATCCGAGGGGCGCGAACATGGTGGACGTTGCGACTTCCGAAGTTGACGCCCCCTTCGACCCATCCCGTGCTCGTCGCCACCACCTCGGCGCCGGTGACCTGCGCGAGACGCTCGAGTGTCTCGTAAAGATTCTCGGGATTCTGCTTCACCGCGAATACGAGGGTGCCGCGCGGGTAGGTCCGGCCGTTTTGCTCGATCTCCCGGTCGGAGCTCATCACGCGGAGGTCCTCGCGAAGCGCTGCCGCGAGCAAGCGTCCGCCTGCGATTCCCCAGGGAACGAGATAGGCGACGTCGGCTCGGCCAGCTTCCATCCCGCCGGGTGCGATCCGTGCTTCGGTCGCCGGCTCGAAGTCTCCCGCGGGAAGCGCCTCGCAGGCGACCGCCTCGACGTCGAACATCTGGGGCAGCGACCATCCGGTCACGTCATAGATCTCGTCGGGGAGGTTCTTCTTCCGGCGGCGCTCCTGCTCGCGAACGAAGTCCTCGCCGAGGGGCACGTCGGGATCGAGAATGGTACGCAAGAGTCGTTTGGCGGGTTGAGCCAGATCGACGACGAAGCTTCCCGCGGGAAAGTCGCGAGAACCGCAGCCGACGAAGCCGGCGGTGGCCCGGCTCACCTCGACCCCCTGCTCGACGAGGATTCCGGCTAGCTTCTGGACGGCGGCCTCGTTTCGAGAGCTCGGGAGGACGTAGGCTCTTGTGCTCTCGCTCCGCCCTTCCTCGATGGCGCTGCGGCGGTGCTCCCAGAAGTCCTCCAGGAACCGCCTTCGGTTGAGCGCCGTCGTCTCCGCGGTCGCGATCGATGCGACGAAGTGATGGCGCACCCCGTCACGGAAGTGAAGGTCCGTTCCGTCGTTGCGCCGGAATACGAGTCCCCGGGCAGACGCCTGCTCGTAGGTCGCGGCGATGGTTCCGTGGAACAGAGGCCAGCTCGCCCCGTAGCCCGGGTAGAAAGCGTCGTAGACCTCGCGGGTGAAGTAGAGAAAACCGCGCTCGTCGAACCACCTGGCGTTGTTGCGTCCATAGATGTCGAGCGCCTCGCGCTGCGCGGCGGTGATGTGCGGATTGTAGGGGACGGCTTCCGGCGTGAAGTAATAGGTCGAGTTTCCACCCATTTCGTGAAGGTCGATGAAGACCTGGGGGTGCCAGGAAAGCAACGCCTTCACGTGGCCGCGGGTTTCGGGCTGGGTGAGAGCGAGCCAGTCGCGATTGAGGTCGAAGTAGTAGTGATTCGTGCGCCCGCCGGGCCAGGGCTCGTCGTGCTCGGCAGCCGAGGGATGAGGATCGGGAACGAGCCCCTCGGCAACCCGAAAGTGGTTCACGAATCGGTCGCGCCCGTCGGGGTTCTGGGTCGGTACCAGCACGACCAGCGTCTCTCTCAGGATCGTCTCCACGACGGGATCGTCACGAGAAGCGAGGAGGTGGTACGCGGTGAAGAGCGCGGCATCGGGCGAGGAGATCTCGTTTCCGTGCACGCCGTAGGCGAGCCAGGTCACCGCCGGCTCGGAATCGAAGAGCTCGGCGGCCTCGGCCGCGCTCGTGACACGCGGATCCGCCAGACGCTTTCGGTTCTCACGGATCGACTCGAGCCGAGCGATGTTGGCTTCGGAGCCGATGACGACATAGATGAGAGCGCGCCCCTCCCAGGAGCGAGCGTACTCGAAGATCCGCACTTGGCCGGGCACCGCTTCCGCGAGCGCCTCCAGATACCGAAGGATCTCCGCGTGGGAAACGATTCGTTCGCCTGGCCCGTGACCCAGGACGCTCTCGAAGCTCGGCACGCTCTCGTCATAGCGCGCCCCGGGCCACATGACATCCTGGGCCAGCAGTTTCACCGGAACGATGGCGGAGAGAACAACGAGTGCGGCTTTCATAGGCCGCAAATCGTATCAAGGTCGCGAGCCGCGGGCCAGGTTCCCGAATCGAATGCCTGTGCTAATGTGTTCGATCGATGCACTATCCCTCCTGGCTCTGGGCCGTTCTCGCATTACTACTCATCCTGTATTTCAACATCTGGATGTGGGACGATGCCGCCATCGTCCTCGGATTTCCCAAGAACCTTCTCTACCACGTCCTCTTGAGCCTCGCGCTGTCGCCCCTGATGCTCTTCGTCGTGCGGCGGGCCTGGCCGCGCTTCCTCGACGAAGACTGACGTGAGCTCGGTTCTCGTCGTCGTCCTCGTCTATCTCCTCGTCGTCCTGCTCGTCGGCCGCGCTGCCGAGCGTTTCTTCTCGGGCACGAGCGAGGATTTCTTCGTGGCGAGCCGGTCCATCGGGAGCTTCGTGCTCCTCATGACGGTGTTCGGAACCCACATGACCGCGTTCACACTCCTCGGGGCGTCCTCCGAGGCCCATCTCCAGGGCATCGTGGTGTTCGCGCTGATGGGGTCGAGCTCGGCGATCGTGGCGCCTCTCGTTCTCTACTTCGTGGGAACTCGGTCGTGGTGGCTCGGAAAGCGTCACGGATTCCTCACTCAAGTGCAGTTCTTCCGTGAGCGGTACCAGTCGGAGGCGGTCGGTCTCGTTCTCTTCGTGGTGCTCATCGGATTGCTGCTTCCCTATGTCCTCATCGGCGTCAAGGGTGCGGGTGATGTCCTTTGGGCGCTCACCGGCGCTGGAAATGGTGGCCTCCCGCCCTGGGTCGGTAGCCTGGTGATGTGCGGAGTCATCTTGTTGTACGTGGCCCACGGAGGGATGAGAAGCACCGCGTGGGCGAATACGTTTCAGACTCTCTTCTTCATGACGTTCGGCGCGATCGCGCTTTTCGTCGTCCTCGACCGCTACGGTGGGCTCGGCCATGCGTTCGCTAGGCTTTCGTCCGATCGGGGCGAGCTTCTTGCTATCGGAAAGGGCTCGGCCGAGCTCAGACGCATGGTCTCGTATCTGCTGATCCCGCTTTCCGTCGGAGTCTTTCCTCACGTTTTCAGCCACTGGCTCACGGCGAAGAGCGCTCGCACGTTTCGTATCGCCATCACGTTCTACCCGCTATGCATCGCGATCGTCTGGGTGCCGAGCGTCGTGCTGGGCGTCGTGGGAAACATCGACTTCCCCCCTCCGCTCGAGGGGCCGGTGCTGGTACATCTGATTCTCCGGCACGCCTCCGGTCTGCTTGCCGGGCTCCTGGCGGCGGGGGTCCTGGCGGCCATCATGTCGTCGGTCGATTCCCAGACGCTGGCGGCGGGAACGCTCTTCACCCAGGACATCGTGCGCCATTTCGGCTTCCACGATCGACTCTCGGAATCGAAGCAGGTGCTCGTCGGTCGAATCTTCGTGACTCTCTTTCTCGTCGTGGTTTTCGGGCTCTCCCAGATCACGACGCGATCGATCTTCAACGTAGGCACCTGGTCGCTCAGCGGATTCGCCGGCCTGTTCCCCGTCCTGCTGGCCGCGCTCTTCTGGAAACGGAGCACCGCCGCAGGGGCTCTCGCTGGCATCTTCACCGTGACGATTCTTTGGACCGCCTTCTTCTGGCGCTCGACCGCTGGTCAGGGCGAATATACGGTTTTCGGATTCCTTCCCGTGGTTTACCTGTTGCTCGGCAGTACGACCGCGCTCGTGGTCGCATCGCTCGTCACGTCGCCGCCTCAAGAGGACGTGCTCCGTAAGTTCTTCCCCGAATTGCGTTAGTATGGATTGGAAAGATGCTCGCCATCGCCGGCGCGTTGAGCCTCGCGGCAGCGGTTGCCGTACATCAATTCAATTTGCGCCGCGGCGTATACCATCGGATCCCTTACGAGAGCATCCTTTTGGTCGGGGTCTCCGTGCTCTTCGGCCTCGCCGCCGTCGTGCGAGATGGGGGGATGGTAGCGCTGGTTCTCTTCGCTATCGAGCTAGCGGCCTCGAGCGCGCTGGTCGTCTATCTCTTCGCCGGGGCTCGCTTTCCGCGAAGCGAGCTGAGCGTTCGCGTGGGAGACAAACTACCTCGTTTCGAGCTCACGGACTCGACGGGTAGACGCTTCGACTCCGCGACCCTCGAAGGGAAGTCGGCCGCCCTGTATCTCTTCTATCGAGGAAACTGGTGACCGTTCTGCACCCGGGAGCTCGGGGAGCTCCAAAGTTTTGAGAAGCGCGTGGGCGATGCCGGCGTGCTCGTCTTTGCGGTTGGTGTCGATCCCCCCGAGGCCGCGGCGCGGTTTCGTGAGGAGCTCGGTGCCGAGTTCACGTTTCTATCCGACGTCGATCGAGAGCTCCTCGATCGGCTGAACATCCGCCACTCACGGCACGGCGGCGATGTCGCCTTCCCCACGGCCATTCTGGTCGATCGTTACGGAATCATCCGCTGGATCTACGAGGCCGATCTCCGGCACGTGCGCATGACGCCGGCCGACCTGCTCGGAGCGATGGAAAAGCTCGCCCTCGAAGAGCAGAACCGCGAGCTCCGGCTCGGCCGGGCGGTGAGCAAGGTGGTACGCGAGGTGTTCCTGATGAAGGAGCCGGACGACCTGGCGCGGGCCATCGACGTCATGCGGCGCGAGCTCCGCCGGCTCGGTCTCTCGTTCTCGGTTTGCGGCATCACGATCGCCGACACGACCTCCGGCACCGTGAAGATCATCAAGACTCGAGAGACGGATGGGTCCTCCATGCACGAGCTGGAAATGATCGAGCTTCCGGATTCGTCCACGCTCTTCGATTTCTGGACGAGCAAGCGCGTGGGGGTGGCCACTTGCGATGGGAGCCACCTCTCTTGCGAGGGAACGAATTTCCCTCCCGACTTGCACTATCTCGTCAACGTGCCTTTCTCGCACGGCACGGTATTCATCGGTTCCGGTCCGGAGCTCCCACCCTCCGAAGACGATGTCCGGACGCTCCAGGAGTTCGCCGACGCCATTTCCGTCGCCTACCAGAGGTTCGTGGATTTCCAGAAGCTCGAGCGACAGACCCGAGAGTTGAGGGAAACCCAGACACAGCTCATTCAATCGGAGAAGATGGCCGCGCTGGGACAGCTGGTCGCCGGTGTGGCGCATGAGCTGAATACGCCCATCGGAGCGATTCTGAGCAACACGCAAAGCGAGCGCACGGCGTTCGAGGATCTGAAGCGGAGTCTCGCGGCGAAAGGCGAAACGGACGCCACGTCGGCGCGCACCATGGAGCGGATCCGCGAAATGAATCTCTTGACCGAGGCCGCAAGCCGGCGGATCGTTGGAATCGTTTCCAATCTCAGAAAATTCGCGCGCCTGGACGAGTCGGAGTGGAAGCTCGCTGACGTACGGGAAGGACTCGATGAGACGCTAGCGCTCGTGGCGCACCAAACCAGGGGGCGAATCGAGATTCGAAAGCGCTACGAAGACGTGCCGTCCGTAGGTTGCTTTCCTGGCCAGCTCAACCAGGTCTTCATGAACCTCATCGTCAATGGGATCCAGGCCATCGAGGATCAGGGCATCATCGAAGTCGAGGCTTTCCGACGACGGGACGCCGTCCTGGTACGCATCTCCGACACCGGCCAGGGTATCGCGCCCGAGGCCATCAACCGGATCTTCGATCCCGGCTACACCACGAAAGGAGTCGGCGTGGGAACGGGCCTGGGGCTTTCGATCAGCTACCGAATCATGGAGAACCACGGTGGGAAGATCGAGGTCGAAAGCGAGGTCGGAAAGGGAACCTCGTTCACGGTGTCGATTCCGTTGAACGCCAAACGCGTCGCACCGACCTCACCCGCCCTGGCGTTCCGCACTCCCTCCACGGTCAGAACCAGTTAGAAGCGCTCGAATGTCTTTTCTGCTCCTTCTCGGGCTGTTCATCTTCTCGGGCGAAGAGCGCGTTGACCACACGTTCTCCATTGCCGCGGTCGATCCGGTGACCGGCGAAGTGGGCGTCGCGGTCACGACCCGAAATCCCTGCGTGGGAAACGGCGTCCCCTGGGTCAGGGTTGGCGTGGGCGCGGTAGCCACCCAGGCGAGCACGCGCACCGAGTACGGAGCCGAGTTGCTCGATCTCCTCGAGCAGGGGCTCTCGGCGAAGGTGGCGCTCGAACGAGCCCTCTCGGCCGACGAGGGTGCCGAGCGTCGTCAGATCGGGCTCATCGGGTTGACCTCCGGATCGGCACAGCATACCGGCTCGGAGACGCGGGCATGGTCCGGGCATCGCTCGGGAGCGAGCTACGTGACTCAGGGAAACTTGCTCGTCGGCCCCGAGGTCCTCGAAGCGGTGGCTCGTTCCTTCGAGGGGTCGGAGGGAAGCCGTCGCCACCTGGCGGATCGTCTCATCGCCGCCCTCGAGGCGGGACAGGCGGCGGGGGGCGATGCCCGCAAGGGTCGCACGCAGTCGGCGGCGGTCATCGTGGCGGACCCGAGAGACGGTCACTCGCGGCGGCGAGACGGAATCTCGACGCAGATCAACCTGTGCGAGCACGAAACACCGGTTGCCGAGCTGAGGCGGGTCTACGACACGATCAGTCAGTCGCTCGGATTTCGCGTGCTGCAGCAGTTCGTCGGCAAGGATGTCCTGCAGCTCCAGATCATTCTGCACGCGCTCGGATACGTAAAGACCGCGCCCGAGCCAGGGGACGATCCGATCGCTTACACCCCGGAGCTCGTCGCCGCGGTGGATGCGTTCCGCGAGGCGGAAGGCCTGTCGACGCCGGTTTCGGGCTCACCTCCCGGCCTCGTGGACGAGGCCGCCGTAGAGCGTCTCTGGCGCCGTCTCGATGAGCAAGGAAAGGCGGAGTCGGTCCGCGAGAGGATTCGCGAGATCACCGTGGTGACGCGGTAGCCGACTCGCGGCGGCTTCTAGGGCCTCTGTGGTTAATCCCCGGGTGACATCGGCTGAGTCCGTCATTTTGATACTGGTTCGAGCGGTTACCTATGCCACTCTCTTCATCGGCTTCGTGCTCGTTTTCGTTCCCGCGAGGATTCTTGCCACGGCGGGGGTCCACGCTCCCGATGAAATCGGAGCCGCCCAGGCCGCCGGCGTCGTCGTCACCGCTAGTGGAGCCGTTGTGGCGCTGTCCTGCGTTCTCACCTTCGCGTTCGTTGGCAAAGGCACCCCAGCTCCGTTCGACCCCCCCCGCCGCCTGGTAATCCGAGGCCCCTACCGGCTCGTTCGCAACCCCATGTACCTGGGTGCGGGAATTTCGCTCGCCGGGGCAGCGATCTTCTTCGAGTCGTGGATACTCGCGGGTTACGCTCTCTTGTTCTTCATCATCACGCACGCTTTCGTGCGACTCTACGAAGAGCCCACGCTCCGCCGAACTTTCGGGAAGGATTACGAGGCCTACTGCAGCCGGGTCGGACGGTGGCTGCCTCGTGGCATAGTGGGGCGATGACGTCGAGACGAAGGAGACCGGTGCCTCCAAGGGACACGGGTGCACCCTTTCTCCGAAGCGTCGTGAGTTCGCCCGAACAGTTCGCCGGCTCCGAGTTTCCCTTCAACATCCGCGCCTTCTCACACGGGATCGATCTCACTTTCCGGAGCAACGTGACCTTCTTCGTCGGCGAGAACGGCAGCGGCAAGTCGACTCTTCTCGAAGCGCTCGCCGAGTGCTGCGGGTTCAATCCCGAGGGCGGCAACCGCGATCATCACCGCGCGACTTTTGCCGACCGGTCCCCGCTGGCGCAGGCCTTGAGATTGTCCTGGCAACCGAAGGTGACCGAGGGTTTCTTCATGCGCGCCGAGTGCTTCTACAACTTCGCCACCTACATCGATGAGGTATCGAACCTGCGTGCCTATGGCGGAAAGTCGCTGCACCAACAATCCCACGGCGAGTCCTTTCTCTCCCTCTTCGTCAATCGTTTCGAGCAGGGCATCTATATTCTCGATGAGCCGGAGGCCGCACTCTCGCCGCAACGACAGCTCTCGTTCCTAAAGGTCGTTCACGACCTGGCGAAACCCCGTCAGGCTCAGTTTCTGATCTCGACTCACTCGCCGATCATTCTCAGCTATCCCGGTGCCGTTCTTTACAGCCTCGACGGCGACAGCATCCGCGAGGTCGCCTACCGCGAGACGGAGCACTTTCTGGTAACGCGTGACTTTCTCAACGGGCCGGAGAGATTTTTCAAGCATCTTTTCGACACACCGACCGATCCAGGCGAAGTATCATGACGGCGATCGGAGAACGCTTGGCAAGGCTCGCACCTCGAATCCTCTTGTCCCTGGGGCTTTCGGCGTCCGCGAACGCGACCGCACGAGAAATCGCGATCACGATGGACGATCTTCCCGTGGTTCTGCGCAGCGAATGGTCCATCGAGCGGGCGCGACAAGTTACCCGCGACATCCTCTCTACGTTCCAAGAGTACGGGGTGCCCGCGACCGGCTTCGTGAACGAGCAGAAGCTCGAAGTCGATGGCAAGGTGGATCCCGCGCGGGTCGAGCTTCTCGAGCGGTGGCTCGAGGCCGGCTTGGATCTGGGCAACCACGGCTACGCGCACCTCGATCTTCATCGCGTCGACGTCTCGACCTGGGAACAGGACATTCTGAGAGGTGAGCGGGTCTTGCGGCCGCTTATTGCGCGGCACGGGAAGACCCTGCGGTTCTTTCGGCATCCATTCCTGCATACGGGTCTGAGCGTCGCGATCCACGATCGCACGAGCGCCTTCTTGAGAGATCACGGCTACCGGGTGGCACCGGTGACGATCGATAACCAGGAATGGATGTTCGGCTTCGCCTATGCCGAGGCGTCGTCCGACACGGAGAAGCAGCGCATCGCGGAAGAGTACCTTCGGTACATGAAGGCGATCGTCGTCTACTACGAGGAACAGGCATCGGCAATCGTGGGCGAGGAGATCCCTCACATTTTGCTCGTGCACGCCTACGCGCTGAACGGCGACTGGCTCGGCGAGCTTCTCGGATGGATGCGGGAAAGGGGCTACCGGTTCGTTTCACTCGAAGAAGCATTGAAGCATCCGGCCTACGCTTCCGAGGATCGATACGACGGTCCCGCCGGCATCACCTGGCTCCACCGATGGGCTCTCACCCGAGAGATGCCGAAGTCGATCTTCGGAGAAGAGCCCGTTCCTCCGGACTGGATCCAGCGCGAGAACTGATACGTTTTCGTGATATGTGAAAGTGCGTCGCGACGAATGCGACATCATGGGGGGAAATCATGCTTCGACAGTCCCGCACGGCCACGCTCGTCTTCGTACTGATCGGCGCGCAAGTGGCTCTCGTCACCGCTTCGGAGCAGAAGAAGGGTGGCAAGACGCACCAGAAAACGCGAACGGCAGATACCGCGGTTCTGCTCGACCTCGAGGGAGCCCAGGCGAGCATCGGGCGACCGGCCATGAACGGCTTCGTTCTCGGTCTCCAGGAGGCCGCGGGGGACGGCCTTCTTCCCTTCGTCGCTCTGCTCGACACGAAGTCGGATCCGGAGACAACCAGGGAAGCGGCGCTAGCGGCGGCCTCGAGCGTTTCGATGGTGGCGGGCTTCACCGACAACGATTCGGTCTTGATTGCCGGTCCCCACTTTCAGCGCAACCGCGTGCCCTTTCTTTCGATTGGAGCAACCGACCCGTCTCTTCCCCAGGTCGTGGGTGCCTACGTCTTTCTCACGCCATTCGGCGACAACACGCAAGCGGCGGCGGGGGCGGAGTTCGCGCGTCGCGAGTTCGGGGCCTCGGTCGCGATCCTTTGGGATTCGACCTCTCAGTACACGAGAACGCTGCCGCGTTATTTCAAGACGCGGTTCGAGGAGCTCGGCGGCAACGTGCTCCTGGACGTCTCGTACAACGGATGTGACCTCTCCGCGCAGGGGGAGCGCGTGGGCGGACTTCCGATGGCGCCGGATTTCGTCTACCTCGCGGGCCTTCCCGATTGCATCGGAGACGCCGTGGCGTCGATTCGGGGCGTTGGGGTGGCGCAGCCAATTCTCGGTGGAGACGGTCTCGACACCCCGGAGCTTCTCCAAGGAGGTTCGGATCCGACGAGTAACGTCTGGTTCACGACCCACGCCTGGCTTTCCGAGGAGACCGGTACTCCGGGGGCGAAGGCGTTCATCGCGGCCTATCGCGGTGCTTACGGCGTTCCACCACAGGACGCCTTCGCCGCCCTGGGCTACGACGCCGCCCGTCTCATCGTGGACGTCCTGCGGCGCGCGCGACCGCAGAATCAGAACGGAATCTTTCGCGCGCTCGAGCGCACCAATGGGTTCGAAGGTGTCACCGGGACTATCTCGTTCAGCTCCGAGAGTCACGTTCCGCTGAAAACAGTCTGGATTCTGAAGGTCCAAAACGCGGAAATGAGCTTCGCGGACGCCTTCATCCCGGATTCCGTCCCGCCACCCCTCGGCGCCAACTGACTGGTTCGAGAAAGGAGATTCTCATGAAACGTGCGCTGAGTATTCTGTCGATTGCGACAGTCTCCGTGGTCCTGCTCGCTGCGGGGGGTACCAGCAAGAAGTCGATTCGTCCATTCCTCGGCCTCTGGGAAGGGGTCGACGTCAACGACGGAAGCGACCGTACGATCTCGATCACCGATCGAGACGGGGATGGCGTCGTCGAAGTCGCCGCGCGCGATACCTATTGGACGCTCTGTGATGGTGACCGCGGGATCGAGCTCGCCAAAGGCGGTGTTCGGCACGATGGGGTGCTCGCGACCGACGGCCTCGTAACCTGTTTCGAAAACTCCGTCGAGATATCCGTGATGCAGACCTATGAGCTCTCACAGCGAGACGGCACCCTCTTCGCGACCCCGCACGGAACGGACTTGATTCCGATCACGCTCCACCGTGTGAGCAAATAGAACGAGATGCACATGAGGACTGCCATCGGGCTCGCGCTCCTGACCGTTTCCGGGCCGGCGCTCGCCGCCGACCCGGTCATCGGGTTGCTGTCACTGCCCGAAGTATTTGGTGACTTTCCCTGTGACGAATTCACACCGGAAGAGATCACTCTCTATCGAGCGCCCGACTCCAACGAGACCGTCGGGTGGATCCGCGTCGAAACGTACTGGACGTTTCATGCGATCGGTGGGTGCGAGGGGTTGAAAGTGAGCGTCTATCGACCAGGGACGGGAGGTGTGGCCGAGCTTCCGACGAAGGAGTATGACTACGAAGCTCCGGCGGCGATCGTCCTGCAGGAGCACGGCCGCTGGTTCCAGCTTCTAGTCGACAATGGGGCTGCGTGGATCCGAGCTTCAGAGCGAGATGAGTTCTTTCCGCTCGAGCGGCTGCTCGAGGACCGTCTCACCTATCTCACGAGCGCGTGGGACGGACGTCTGGCGCCGTCGCCGGGGGCCGAAACACGCGAGGCGGAGCGAGAGCCTCACGCCGACGAGTCTAATGGAGCCGAACCGAACGTCCGTGTCCTCGGGTTTCGCCGGGTCGGGGAGGAGCTCTGGGTTGACGTCGAGGTGATGAGCCATTCGTTTTGCGAGGGAGCCGAGGAGCCGAAAGTTACCGCGAGCGGATGGATTCCGGCTCACGCGGCCTCGGGCGAGCTCACGATCTGGTTTTATTCCCGCGGTTGCTGAATCGACGGGGACCGTACTTATTTCCGCTTTTGGACCCTTCGCGGGCGCGGATCGAAGCGATAGCGTGCCAGCGAGAGCTTTCCGTTCTTGCCGAACCGGATCCCTTCCG
>DASPGQ010000751.1 GCA_035620555.1 Vicinamibacteria bacterium | reverse complement strand
GTTCGCGCCAATCGGAACACTTCGGATTGAGGAAGGTTCAGGAAAATCGCGAGCTCACCCACGGTCAGAAACTTCAGCTTCCACCGCGAGTCCCTGTTGTTTCGGACGTTCGGCTCGACGAAAGCCATGAGCTCCTCCCTGAGAGAGAGACCACCCCTGAAGTATCAGAATTCTTTGGGTTAGGAATCTTCTAACACAGAAGGAATGCCTTGTCAAAATGGATCCGGGGCTTCCGCGCGAAGCGACCACCCTTGGTGGCGCGGCGGGAGGCCTGCCAAAGTCCGTGCCGATGAAATCGAATTTTTTGCGTGCTTCCTGAACAGTTGTTAAGATCGGTAGGCACACGTTTAAATACTCGTTAAGTAATTGACAACAATGACTTTATTGAAAGAAATCGAGGCGGCCAATCCCTCGGCGGACCGAGAGACCGTTTCGGCCATCGAGAGGCTGATCTTGAAGTACGCGATGCGCAGCTTCGGTCGCCGGGGTTACGCAGCGACCAGCCTGCGGAACATCGCTGCCGAGGCCAAGGTCACGGCCCCGATGGTCAGCTATTACTTCGAAAGCAAGGAGGGCTTGTTTCTCCGCGTCGCCGAGATCGTGATGGCGTCCGTCGAGCGAAATGTCGTGCGCGCGCTCCAACAACCCCAGCCATTTCACCGTGCGATCGAGTCCATCGTGAGCGCCCACGTTCGCCTCGCTCAGGAGTCACCCGCCGCGGTCGAGTTCATGCTCTCGATGCTCTATGGCCCAAGGGAAGGTCAGCCCGAGCCCGATCTCGACAGGATGTACCGGACGACCCGCGGGCACATCGTGGCAACTTTCGAACGGGGCATCGCTGCGGGAGAGTTTCTCCCACGCACCGGAGTCGGCGTGAACTTCCTGGTAGAGCAACTCGTAAGCCTCATTCACGAGCACGCAATCCGAAACTTCCGTGCCGAGCGGGCATGCCGAGCCAATCCCGTGTCCGTGGAGATGGCGCTCGAGCATTTCTTTTTCGGAGCGGGCACGCTGGTCAAGGAATCGACACCATGATTTCCGCGAAAATCGCCGCGTCCACGGCGTTCATAATCGTTCTGGCCTCCTCGTCTGCGGGCGATGACTCGCAAGAGGGTCTCCTGCGCTTCACACTCCCTCAGGCGGTGGAGGTCGCGCTAGCCTTGAATCCGGAGGTTCTCGGCGAACGGGAGAAGACGGAAGAGTTCTCCTCACTGGTCAGCGAAGCGAGGGCCGAGGCGTTACCCGAGCTCAATCTCGCTCTGGGTTACCGGCAAAACCGGGACCCTGGCCTTCGCAACAGCCCGTTTTTCGCCAGACTTCTCGAGGGTCCCGACCCGATTCCCGCCGAATCTCTGAGCTCGTTCTTTTTCACGAACTACATCTGGAATTTCGAAGTATCGCAGCCCGTGTACACGTTCGGCCGCGTGTCCAACGCGATGAACGCGGCAAAGCAGGAGAGGACCGGCGTCAACCTCGACGTGAACGGGGTCGAAAACCGAATCTCCTACGACGTCGTGCGCGCCTGCTACGGGTTTCTTCTCGCCCAGCAAAGCCTGGCCGTCCTCGAGACCGAGCGGACGTCTCGGGAACGTCAGCTCGCGCAGGTCGAGGCCCGATTCGAGCTCGGCGATGCGACCCGGCTCGATGCGCTCCGCGCTCGCGTTACCCTCGCCAATCTCGCACCGGAGATCCTGGCGGCGGAGAACAACCTTCAAATCGCCGAAGCTTCGGTCAACAACACGCTGGGGCGACCCGTCGACGCGCCGTTCGAGATCGTGGCCGAGCTTTCCCTCGGCGACGCCGTGCCTTCCATCCTTCGGCCCGAGGCGCTTCTGGAGCTTGCCGGCGAGCACCGACCCGAGCTCAGGCGTTTCGCGGTCGACCGGCAAGTGCTGGATTCTCGCATCGGCGTGACCCGTTCCGAGCTGAGGCCGCAAATCAGGGCGAATGCCGGTTTTGGCGTGAACACTTTCGCCGATCAGAACGTCACCAATCTAGCCCTGCATACTTGGGTCGTCGGGGTCTCGATGGACTGGAAGCTTTTCGACGGCTTTCGCACCCGCTCGCAGGTCGGAGCCTTGCGCTCGCAGATTACCCAGAACGAGCACGACGAGCACGCGTTTCGCAATGAGCTCTCGGTGCAGTTGAAGGAAGCCCATGGAACGTGGCTTCGAGCGCTCGAGGCGTTGGAGGTGACGACGCTTGCCGTGGAAGGGGCTCGCGAGGCCGAAAGGGTGGCCGAAGAATCCTTGAAATGGGGTGCGGCGACGACGCTCGACGTCATCCAGTCCACCCTGGCATTGCGACAAGCCGAGCTGAACCAGATGACCGCTTCCCACGACGCCCTCGTCGCGCTCGCCGAAATGAAATACCTCGTCGGGTTCCGCGCCGACTCGCCCCACTCGGTGATCGAAGCTCCGTCGAGCGTCGCCTCGGCAGAAAGGGACCCGTGACCGCAAGACACAAGGTTTTCGTTCTCGCGTTGATAACCGCCATCCTGTCGGGTTGCGACGAGGCGCCGGTCGAGCCCGTGAATGTCGTCCCGCCCGAGGCGCCCCCGATCAACGTGCATGTCACCAAGCTAGCGGCGAGCGCGCTCGAAGACAGGCTTCATCTGGCGGGGCGGCTCGAGCCCTGGGTCGAAGTCGAGGTCTCGACCGAGCTCGGAGGCACGGTTCAGCAAGTGGAGTTCGAGAAGGGGCGCAGAGTGAGAGAAGGACAGGTGCTTGCCCGTGTAGGAACCGACCTCCTCGACGCCGCTCTGGCCGAAGCCGATGCCGAGTTCCAGGCCGCCGAAGCCGATTTCAACAAGACGACCGAGCTCTTCAGCCGTCAGGCCGTGCCGCGACAGGACCTCATCGAGGCGACCTCCTTGTTCAAGCGCGCCGAGGCGCGGGTCGCCCAGGCGAAGCTTCGAGTCGAGCGCTCGATCATTCGAGCGCCGGTGTCCGGTGTCGCCGTGAGTCGTGAAGTCGAGCCGGGCGAAGTCATCGCTCCCGGCTCCCGTATCACCGTCTTACACCAGGTCGACAAGCTCAAGGCCGTCGCTGGCATTCCCGAGAACGATATCGTCTATTTCTCCAGCGGAAGCGGCGCCGCGATCGAGATCGACGCCTATCCTGCTCGCGAGTTCCGGGGGCGGATTTTCTTCCTCGGGCCCGCAGCAACGGGGCAGAATCGAACCTTCCCCATCGAGGTCGAGGTCGACAACAAGACCGCGGAGCTCAGGCCGGGCATGATCGTGCGCCTGTCTCTCGTCCGCCGTGTCTTCGAGGAAGCGATCGTCGTCCCCCGCGACGCCGTTCTCGAGCGGGACGAGGGTAGCGTGGCTTTCGTGTTGGATGGCGAGCGCGCCCGCGAACGTCCGGTCACGACGGGCCCGAGCGAATCGGGGAAGATCGTCGTTGTCGAAGGACTGTCGGTGGGCGAAGAGCTCATCGTAAGAGGCCACCGTAATCTCATCGACGGTCAGAGAGTCCGGGTCGTGGACGGGGGCGAGCTCTGATGCGATTGACCGATTACAGCATCCACCATCGGTTGACGGTCTACGTCCTGACCGTCCTCATTGCCGTCGCCGGAGTGACCTCGTACGTTTCGCTCCCCCGTGAGTCCTTCCCCGAGGTCCAGATCCCTCTCATTTTCGTCTATACGGTCTACCCCGGCGTCAGCCCGGCGGACATCGAGACCTTGATCACCCGGCCGATCGAAACCGAGATCAAGGCGATCTCGGGCATCAAGGAGATCCGTTCCACGAGCGCCGAGGGGATCTCGACGATTCAGGTCGAGTTCAATCCCGAGGTCGATATCGATACTGCGATTCAGAAAGTGCGGGAGAAGGTGGACTTAGCGAAACCGGACCTTCCTCCCGAAGCCGAGGACCCGCGCATCCAGGACGTGGATGTTTCGCAGATCCCGATCCTGATCGTGGGCCTTTCGGGCCAGGTCGGGCTGGTGCGTCTCACCGACATCGCCAAGGACCTGAAAGACGACCTCGAGGCGATCCCGGGCGTCAATCGCGTTCAGATCATTGGTGGAAAGAACCGCGAAGTGCACGTCTACGTCGATCCGAGGCGGCTCGACTTCTACGAGCTGAGCCTCTCCGACGTGGTCGTCTCGGTCGCGCGCGAGAATCTCAACGTTCCCGGGGGCGAGGTGGAGGTCGGGGGGCTGAAGTATCTGGTGCGACTGCCCGCCGAGGTCGAAGACCCGCAGGAGATCGAGGATTTCGTCCTCGAGGTCCGGGATGGACAACCGATCTACGTGCGCGACCTCGCGCGCGTCGAGTACGGTTTCGAGGAAGAGAGCACGTTGTCCCGGGTGGATCAAGACGCCTCGGTGACGCTCACGGTCGAGAAGCGTACCGGAGTGAACCTCATCGCAGTGGCCGATGAAGTCAAGGCAGAGCTGCAGCGCCTCGAGGGGACCTTCCCGGCGGGAACCGTGGTCACGATCCTGGGAGACCAGTCGAAGCAGATACGGCTCATGGTCGAGGAGCTGGAGAACAACATCATCTCCGGACTGATACTCGTCGTCGCGGTTCTCATGGCCTTTCTGGGCTTCCGCAACTCGGCTTTCGTCGCCGTCGCCATTCCCCTGTCGATGCTCATCTCCTTCGTCGTGGTGCAAGCGCTGGGATACACGCTGAACATGATCGTGCTCTTCAGCTTGATCCTGGTTCTGGGAATGCTCGTCGACAATGCCATCGTGATCGTGGAGAACATCTACCGGCACCGCGAGGAAGGAGAGGACGGCGTGGGCGCGGCCTCGCGAGGTACTCGGGAGGTTGCCATGCCGGTGATCGCTTCGACGATCACGACACTTTGTGCATTCGCTCCGATGCTGATCTGGCCTGGCATCGTCGGCGACTTCATGTCTTACCTTCCCATCACGCTCATGATCGGGCTCACGGCTTCACTCGTGGTTGCCTTCGTGTTCAATCCGACCCTTTGCGCCTATTTCATGCCCGATCCGAAGCGACAGGTCTCGACCAAGACTCGGAGGGAAGGCACCTTCATGGCGCGCTACCACCGCCTTCTGACGTGGTTGCTCGAGCCCGCATCCGACGAAGGGTCGCGGAGCTGGTTTCTTCGTAACTGGGCGCTTCCGCTCGCTTTCGTTTCGTTCGCGCTCCTGGGAACGTTCCTCGCGCTCGGGGCCATGCTCGTGGAGACCCAGAGTCCGACCATCTTCGCCGTCGTCGGCGCGCTCATGGGGTTGGGCGCGGGGTTCTTCCTGCTCCAGGGAATCATCTGGCTCCTCTGGAGCCTTGCGCGACGCGCGGCGCGGTCTCTTCCTCCCTACGTCACCGATCGCCGATCGGGAACGATCTGGGTGATGGGCGCCCTGCTGGCGTTCACATTCGTCGCCTATGCCTTCCTGGGACAAGGTGTGGAGTTCTTTCCCGAGATCGAGCCGAGGCAGATCCTGGTGGACGTCGAAGCCCCCAGCGGAGCCACGCTCGAAACGTCCAACGCCATCGTGCGCGAGATCGAGTCCCGCACGATGGACACCAAGGATGCGGTCCACCTGGTGGCCAACGTGGGATCCAAGGGCATCAGCATCGAGGGGGGTGACGCGCTCGGCGGCGGGAGCGGCGGGGTCTCGAACACCAGTCGGATCACGCTCGATCTCCTGGACCGGGAGTTTCGCCAGCAGAGCTCCTTCGTCACTTTGAACGAGGTGCGTGAAGCCGTCTCGAACCTCGCCGGCGCCGAGATCAAGGTCGACAAGCCAGCCGAGGGCCCCCAGGTGGGAAAAGCCGTCACCATCAGGGTCATTGGCGACGACTTTCGCGTCCTGGCCAGGCTGGCCCAGGACATCAAGGAGCGCATTCGTGGCGTGCCTGGCCTGGTGAATCTCGACGACGATCTGGATCGAGGCAAGCCCGAGCTCCGGGTGCACGTCGACCGAATCGAGGCGATGCTCGCCGGTGTGAGCACCGAGGACATCGCCACCACGGTGCAAACCGCCGTCCGCGGCACCGACGCGTCGAAGTACCGAATCGGCGAGGACGAGTACGACATCGTCGTTAGGCTGGCACCCGAAGCGCGCCGGTCGCTGGACGACGTCTCTAATCTGACCGTGCCCGACGAGGACGGGGTTCCCATCCCGATGCGCTCCGTCGTGCGACTCGAGCCGGGCGTCGGTCCCGCGGCGATCCAGCGCGTCGATCTGAAGCGGGTCGTCACCGTGGACGGTGACGTGGTTCGTGCCCAGGGAAGGACGGAGGACTCCGTCCGGCAAGAAGTCGCCGAGAGACTCCAAGAGATAGAATTCCCCTCGGGCTACCGCTGGACTTTCGCGGGATCGAACCAGGAAGAAGCGGAATCGCAGGCGTTTCTGCAGCGCGCCTTCGTGATCGCGGTCCTCCTCATCGTCCTCGTGCTGGTGACGCAGTTCGACTCGCTCGTGCTTCCGTTCACGATCATGGTCTCGGTCGTGCTGTCCCTGATCGGCGTTCTGTGGGGTCTCATCGTGACCGCCACTCCTTTTGGAATCATCATGACCGGGATCGGCGTCATCTCCCTGGCGGGCATCGTCGTCAACAACGCCATCGTCCTCTGCGACTTCATCCAGCAGCTCCGCGCGGGTGGCGTCGAAAAGACGGAGGCTGTGATCCGTGCGGGAATGATCCGCCTCCGCCCCGTTCTTCTGACCGCGGTAACGACGATTCTCGGCCTCGTACCTCTCACGATGGGGATCAACCTGGATTTCTTCAAGAGGACCCTGACGATTGGTGGCGAGACCTCACAATGGTGGGGTCCCATGGGCGTCGCCGTCATCTTCGGGCTGACGGTCGCCACCGTCCTGACGCTCGTCGTCGTTCCCGTTACCTATCACAGCCTCGATTCGCTCTCGACCGCCCTCGCGGGGCTGCCAGAAAAGCGGCGCGCGAAGGAGCGGTCGGGCGCCGTCGCCGAGAGCGCGGTATAATTCCCCGTCTCCGAAGCAGAGCTGGAGGGGTGCAAGAGTGGCTTATTTGGCTAGCCCGGAAAGCTGGTGTACCGGTAACGGTACCGTGGGTTCGAATCCCACCCCCTCCGCCAGCCCGTGCCCGCCATGCCAGCCATTCCGGAGAAGAGGTTTCGTGTCCTGCGGTTCAGGTCCTGTGCGAGTCGAGCTTGTTAACCCCGTCAGGCCCGGAAGGGAGCAGCGGTAGCAGGTACTCGACTGTGCCGCAGATCGCCTGAGCCGCGGGGCTCCACCCCCTCTTCGGGCTACGGCGGGGTCGAAGGACAGTGATGAGAAAGATAGCCCCATGACGTACGAGGTATTGGCACTCAAGTACCGGCCGGCGGTCTTCGAGGACCTCATCGGCCAGGAGGCCATCTGCCGCACGCTGACGAATGCCATTCAAAAGGGCCGGGTCGCTCACGCGTTCTTGTTCGCCGGCGTCCGCGGGGTTGGCAAGACGACGACCGCACGCATTCTGGCCAAAGCGCTCAACTGCCAAAGCGGCCCGACGGTGCGCCCTTGCGGGAAGTGCGACGCTTGCCGAGAGATCGCGGCGGGTCGATCCATGGACGTTCTCGAGATCGACGGAGCCTCTCACACCAAAGTGGAGGAGTTTCGCGAGCTTCTCGAGACGGTGCCCTACGCTCCGTCTAGGGACAAGCATAAAATCTATATCATCGACGAAGTGCACATGCTGAGCACGCATTCCTTCAATGCGCTCCTGAAGACGCTCGAGGAGCCACCGCCGCACGTCAAGTTCATTTTCGCGACTACCGAGCAACACAAGATTCCCGACACCATACGTTCGCGGTGCCAGGAGTTCGAGTTCCGTACCGTCGCCCCTTCCGAGATCGCGGCTCAACTACAGAAGATCGCCGACGCCGAAGGAATGGAAATCGACGACGCCGCCATCGCCGCGATCGCCCGGGTGGCCTCGGGAAGCCTGAGGGACGGGATATCCGCCCTCGACCAGGTGAGCGCGGCGAGCGGCAAACGAATCGGAGAGCGGGACGTCACCGAGCTTCTCGGCCTCATCGAGCGCGACGTGCTCCGAGAGACCCTGGAGGCCATCATCGCCCGCGACACCGGCGCGATACTAAAGACGGTGGATCGGATCGTGAGCGGCGGCAGGGATCTTCGCTATTTCACTTCCGCTCTCATGCAGTACATCAGAGACGTTCTCGTTACCCGAGTCGCCCCCGACGCCGACGAGCTGCTCGAAGTACCGAGCGAGCGTCCCGAGCTCGAATCGCTCGCCGGATCGCTCACCGAAGAGGATCTCGTGAGAAGCCTTCACGTGCTCGCCGAGGCCGAGCTGGCACTTCGAAGCTCGCCCGAGCCCCGATTCCACCTCGAGATCGCCCTTCTCAAGCTCTCGCAGCTCGGTCGACTGGCCAGCTTCGAGGAGCTTCTCCAACGCTTCGAGAGTCTCGTTTCCGGCAATACTCCCCCGGTCGCGAGTAACGAGCCTCGAGAGACTTCCGAGCCGAGCCCCCAAGCTCCCTCCCGTCCTTCGGCGAAGGCCGGGGACGCCGAGACCGACCCGGTGAAACCGCTCGTCGACAAGCTCAAGACATCGAAGCCGATGCTTCATGCCCTCGTGTCACGCCACGAGCGGGCCGAGCTCGAGGACGGCCGGCTGCGTCTCGTCTATGCGGCGGATCAGAGGGTCATCGCGGAACAACTCGACGAGCGGGAGATGCGGGCCCTTCTCGCAACGCAGCTTTCGCAGCTCGTGGGACGAGACATCGCCGTCGTCGTCGAGATCGACGATCCGCGGAAGCCGGATCCCCTGTCGCCCGATCGGGCACCCGATCGCGACGCGGTGCGAAGCCAGGCGGAAGACGATCCGCTCGTGCAACGCTTCGTCGAGACTTTCCAGGGCGAGGTGGAAGACGTGCTCCCCGGGGTCGAATGAAACGAAGCGAAGGAGCTGAGACATGAAACTCACCCAGATCATGAAGCAGGCAAAAGTCCTGCAAGAGAAGCTCAAGCAACAGCTCGACGCCATCGCCGTCGAGGCCGCCGCCGGCGGTGGGATGGTAAAAGTGAAGATGAATGGCAACAAGGTGGTCACCGGGGTGACCATCGACGCCGAGGTCGTGAACAAGGACGACATCGAGATGCTCCAGGATCTGGTGACCGCGGCGGTCAACGAGGCAGCGAGGAAAGTGGACGAAGCGGCTCAGCGGGAGCTCGGATCCATGGCGGGCAATCTCCCCGGGCTCTTCACGTGAGGGACTACCCCGAGCCCGTCTCTCGACTCATCGCCGAGCTCAAGGCGCTTCCAGGGATCGGCGTCAAGTCGGCGCAGCGCATCGCCTTTCACAGCCTGCGAGCGAGCAGCGACGAGGCCCAACATCTAGCGAGGGCAGTCCTCGACGTCAAAGAGAAGATAGCGACCTGTTCGATATGCAACAACATCACCGACGGGGACCCCTGTTTCTTCTGCTCCAGCCCGGAGCGAAACGGCAAGCTCTTGTGTGTGGTCGAAGAACCGCCGAACGTCGTGACGATCGAGAAGACCCACGAGTTCAAGGGCCGGTATCACGTGTTGATGGGCAGCCTCTCGCCTCTCCAGGGGATCGGACCCGAGGAGCTGAAGATCAAGGGCCTCCTGGCCCGGCTTCAAAATGGCGAGGTCGAAGAGGTGATCCTCGCAACGAATCCCAACGTGGAGGGTGAGGCCACCGCGATTTACGTCTCGAAGCTCATCAAACCCCTCGGAGTCCGGGTGACCCGCATCGCCATGGGCATCCCCGTCGGCAGCGACCTCGACTACGCCGACGAAGTGACGGTGGGTAAAGCCTTAGAGGGCCGCCGCGAGTACTGACCCAGGCCACGCGACGCTTGCCAATTGGCCCTCTTTTCGCTATATCTATAACGTAAACAAAGCCCGCAGCCCCATCCCTTTGCGCGTGTAGGTCTCGGACGGGGGAAATCAGAGTCATGGCGACCACTGATGTGGTGATGTATGACGAGGAGTTCAATCAGATCAAGACGATTCTGAGCAAGCTCCGCACCGACGCCAACGCTAAGCTCGTGTTCCTGGTGGACAAGAACGGGCAGCAGATCGCCGCCCACGGCAACATCGACAATCTAGACACCACGTCGCTTGCTTCGTTGACGGCGGGCAACGTCGCGGCGACGGACGCTCTCGCCAAGCTCATCGGCGAGAAAGAGTTCTCGGTACTCTTTCACGAAGGCGAGCGGGACAACATTCATATTTCTATCGTCGGGCTTCGCGTGATTCTCGTGGTCATTTTCGACGAACGGTCGTCTCTCGGCCTGGTCAGACTGCGGGTGAAAAAGGCAGCTCAGGACTTGAACGGCGTCTTCGACACCATCATGCACAAGGTCGAAGCCGAAAAGGCGTCCTCGGGTGCCGGTTTCGAGTCACCGTTCGCCGAGATCACCGACGAGGACATCGACAGCTTGTTCAGCGAGTAAGACGGCGAATGACTTTCATCAATTACGCATCACGAGAGATCAACTGCAAGATCGTCTACTACGGCCCTGGATTGTGCGGGAAGACGACCAACCTGCAGTTCATCTACGAAAAGACGAATCCGAACGCCAAGGGCAAATTGATCTCGCTGGCGACCGAGACCGATCGGACCTTGTTCTTCGATTTTCTCCCTCTCGAGCTCGGAAACGTCCGCGGGTTCAAGACTCGCTTCCACCTCTACACCGTGCCGGGGCAGGTCTTCTACGACGCCTCGCGCAAACTCATCCTCAAAGGTGTCGACGGCGTCATATTCGTTGCGGATTCCCAGCGTGAGCGCATGGACGCGAACGTGGAAAGCCTGAGGAACCTGGAGCAGAATCTCAAAGCGCAGGGCTACGACATCCGTACGATTCCCTACGTTCTTCAGCTCAACAAGCGAGACCTTCCGAGCGCGGTGCCGGTGGAGGAAATGAAGTCGAAGCTCTGTATCGACACCGAGCCCGTGCTCGAAGCGATCGCCGCCTCGGAGGACGGGTTCGGAGTGTTCGATACCCTGAAAGCGGTCGCCAAGCTCGTGCTACAAGAGCTGACGAGGGGAACCGACAGCAGCAGCCGAAGTTCAGGAGGCTGAAGCCGCGCTCGTTCTCCTGTTCAGGTCGTACGGGCTGGAAGCGTGCTATAATTCCGGGCTTCGCGCCCCCGGTCCCCGGTAGCTCAATGGTGGAGCGGCGGACTGTTAATCCGTAGGCTGTAGGTTCGAATCCTACCCGGGGAGCCAACCTACGCGGACTCGACGGTTTCACGCATTCCGCCGGCGCGCCCTACGATTCGCTGAACGCGCTCTCCACGGTCATATGCCATTTCGACGGATCGCACCGGACCCACTTGTTGCCGAGCTGCACCGCGCAAAACACGTGGGAGGACCCATCGGGGAACGGGTGGAACACGGGACTTGCGAGCCGACCGAAGCAGTCTTTGGCTTCCACCTTCAGGAGATGGAATCCCGACGGGATATTGAGAGACCGCAACAACGCGACCAGGAGGTTGGCTCGGTTGGAACACGAGCCGGCTTTGCTGTTCAACGTGTCGGAAGCGGCTTGCGGGTACGGCGGGATCCGGTAGCCGATCCGGTCCCTGACCCAATTCGAGAGCACGGCCACTCTTTCCGCGTCACTCGAGCAATCCTTGGTCAGCTCGAGGGCTATCGCCCGAATCAGGGGATGGTCCGAATCGCAGAACGCGCTCGGGGCCAGATAACTCCGGTCGCTCCCGTTGCTTTCCTCACTTTCGCCGCAAAACGTCTCGTCCGGGACGGTCGCTAGATAGCTAGAGCTGCTCATCTTGTCTCCTCCCCGGCCGCTAGATTGTCCCCCGATGATTCGACGTCTGACACGGCCGCCACTTTCATCACGCTTCCTTCCAAGTAGCAAATGCCTATACACGATCAATGCCAAGGTTCGCGGTCGTAACAGTCCTCGCAAAACGTCGATGTTCCTGGGTGATACCCGACGGGTCGAGCGTGGGTAACTTACGCCTGTTGCGCCGCAGGCATCAGGTCTCCGTCAATCTGTAGCGTGCGACGCAACAGTCGTCACCGCAGCCCGCTGCGGCAGAGGAGGCGATGGAAATGAGCGCGGTCGACCCTCGCCAAACGGGCCGCCGCACTCACGTTATCGTCGGTTTTCCGCAGCAGCGCTTCCAGATACCGTTTCTCGAACCACTGGAGCCACAATTGGCGGGCGGCGCTCAGCGGCCGCTCGACATCGATTGGGGGTGGGTTATCGGCTTCCTGTTCGTCGACGGGAGGAGCGAGCGTGCCCAACAAGGCGCACCTTTCGAGGTAGTTGCGGAGCTCGCGGACATTCCCCGGCCAGGTGTGCCTCGCCAAGTCTTCGAAGAATTCCGAGGTTCGAAACTCCTCGAATACACTGGAATCCTCAGTTTCGAAGCTTCCGAGGATTTCTCCTACTAGCAAAGGGATATCCTCCGTGCGCTTGCGCAGGGGCGGCAGGACGAGCTCGACCACCGCGAGCCGGTAGAAGAGATCGGACCGAAATCGCTGAGCGTTCACTTCCTCGCGCAGATTGCGGTTCGTGGCGGCGATGATCCGGACGTCGACGGGGATCTGCTGGTTGCTGCCCAGGCGCTGGACCGCGCGCTGCTCGAGCACGCGCAGGAGCTTGGGTTGGAGATCGAGGCTCAATTCCGCGACCTCATCCAGAAACAGCGTGCCACCGGAAGCGGTCTCGACGGCGCCGACATGGTCCCGGTCGGCTCCGGTGAAAGCGCCGCGCTGGTAGCCGAACAGCTGGCTCTCCAGGAGGTTTGCAGGTATCGCGGCACAATCCACGACGACGAAGGGGCCTTCGGACCGGCCACTCTTGAAATGAACGGATTCTGCGGCGAGATCCTTGCCGGTACCCGTCTCACCCCGTAGAAGCAGCGTTGCGTTGCTCTTGGCCGCGAGCTCGAGCACCGCGAAGGCCTCCCGCATCACGAGAGAGTGTCCCACCATCGATCCGAAGCGCACTCGTGTCGAAAGTGGGACGAGAACCGGCTCGGATCTGAGCTCGAACCGGAGCTTAGTCTGTCCCAGCTTCAGCGTCGCACCATCGTGGAGCCAGCACACCAATACCTTGGTTCCATCGACGAACGTCCCGTTTCGGCTCTTGAGATCGCGAACGACGACCTGATCCCCCTCGATCTCGAGCTCGCAATGGAAACGTGAGACCGTGGGGTCCTTCAATACGAAATCCGCCGAGGGGTATTTGCCCAGGACCGTGCGCGGCCGGGAGGAGGTAAACGTGAGTCCGGAGGAAGGTCCGTCGAGGACGCGGAGTCGAAACTGGCGAATGGGTGCCCGGCCAGGAAGTGCGCCCTTTAGCCCTAATGTTTCGGTCTCGCTCTCGGACGGGGAAGCACCCGAGGCCTCGTCTTTCTGCGACATGGGTTGTCTCCCTTCACTCGGCGACACTGAAGGAAGTCCAGCCGGAGACTTCTCTCGAGTACTCAATGCCGTGGCGGGACCCGTAATCGATCGAGCCGCCCCGGCTCGAGCTGCTTACGGCGCGGCAGGCGCGCCGGGCTCGCTCCGCTCGCGCAGGGTGGGCTGAGTTTTCTTCATCACCCTGCTTGTATCTTCGCGAATGCGCGCCGGGTCGTCAAACCGCAGGGCGTCGGAGCGGCCGAACCTTCAAGATGCGCGTCGCATGTACGCGCGCGCCAGCCCGATGGTGCCTCCGAGCGAGAGCGCGATCGGCGCGGCCACCAGCAACCAGCCGGGATAGTTGGGCCAGTAAACCGCGGAGAGGGCGCTGGGATCGACGGCGTAGGCCTCGAGAAGCCCCAGATACACCCAGTAGCCTGGAAGCCAGGCGGCAACGAGCTGCCATGGGAGTGGCGCGACGAAAACCAGGGCGGGCAAGAGCAGACTGATGCTAACGAGCTTGTTGACCGCGAGCCCCTCGACCTTGTTGGTTGCGAGAACACCGAGAACGAGCATTACGACCGGCGCCAGGAGGGAGCCCGCCACGAGCATCCACGAGAATGCAACCGGATCGGCGATCGGATAGCCGTACACCATCGCCGCGGCCAGGCCCACGACACTGGACAAGATGGTCGAAGCCGCAACCAGGTACAGGAACAGCGTCGACTGTCGCAGGGGAAGCACGCGCAGCAGAAGCCACGTTCCCTGTTCCCTCTCTTCGATCAGAGCGAAGCCGAGCACGGTACCGAGAAGAATGCTGCCGAATTGGACGATGGCGGGAGCGAGGTAAAGGCCGAGGTCGGCGACCGGCACGAAGGAAACTAGAAGCCTCATCACCAACGCCAGGATCAAAGCGTAGAGGGGCAAAAACACGAGCAAGCTGTCTCGGTAGACGATCCGA
>DASPGQ010000750.1 GCA_035620555.1 Vicinamibacteria bacterium | reverse complement strand
CCGCTGGCGCGGGAAGCCTCGGTGCGCGGGAGCTTGCCCAAGCCCCGTGCGGAACCTGCGGAGACCCCCGTGGGCCGGGCGCCTGCTCTAGGGATTAGACACTTACTTCGTCGATGGAGCCGTGTCGCAAAATTCGACGAGGCTTTCTTTTGTGGGATAACCTTCGACCCAGCGCTCGCCCACGAGTGCCAGACATTGCGGTCTCGTTAGACTCGTAAACACCCAGGGCGCTTCGTGAGGTGCCAGCGGTACAGCTTCGGGAGTGCAGGCCGACTCCCAAAGTTTTCCCAGCGCCCTCGCCAGCGCGGTTCGGCCGGCATCGGCGAAGACGCTGGTTGCGCGGAGCTCGGCAACGGGGTCGACGACCTTGAAATAGAAACGCTTGTTGTCCTGGCTCGTTTTCGGCTCGGCGTTGAAGACGTAGAATAGCTTTCCGTCGGGAAGAAACGCGGGAAAGTAGCTGCCCACTCCTTCCCGCGTCGATGTGGTTACCCTCGCGACTCGAGAATAACCGTCGATGTTACCGCGAGAATCCTCGGTGAGCTCCACGATGACGACGTCGGTCACCGTCGGCGGATCGAGTCCGCCGTTGATGAATGGAGTGAGGTAGCCACCCTTGCTGATGTGGAAGGTCAACATCGAGTTATCGAAGCTGAAATCGGCTTTCCCCGCGGCGAAACCGAAATCGACCAGCTCTTCACAACCTGTCGTGGCCTCCTCGGGATCGATGGCGGCGATGGAAAAAATCTTCAAGGAAGACCCGGGGGAAAATTCCATCTTTTGGCTGGAGCTGGTGTAGGAGACGACGTATCGCCCATCTTTAGAAAGAAACGGCGTATTCAAGTCGTTGGTGATCTCGGGACAGAGCCGCATCGACCCGCTCGGATGAACGGCGAGCGCGCCGCTCATCGAGTCCTCGACGAACTCGTAGTCGACGATTCGGAACTGAGCCTCGTCCCTCGTTCCCGAGAACATGAGGCGATAGACGGTTCGGGTGGAGCTTCCCGCGGTCTCGGTACGGACGACTGCGGTCGACTGGTAGTAGACCTTTCGCAGATCCGGGTGTTTGTGAATGAACACTGGCGGAAGCTCGTGGGCGTCGATACCTTTGTCGAGGTGATCGAGCAGGCGCGCGACATCGTAGAAACGGATATATCCGTCGGGAGTGTAATGGGAAGGCACGGTCATGAAGCGGCCGTCGGGTGTTGCTACCGCGTCGGAGCGGTCGGGAATCCGGATCTTCCTTCCCGTCGAGAGGTTGTAGAGGTAGTTTCGATCATGGCTGGCGAAGGCGATGATCCACTCGCCTCGGTCGTTCCACACCGGCCGAGCAAACCAGTTGACGTCGTCCACTGGCTCCTCGTCGGGACCGGGTCGTACGATCTCTATCTTTCTCCCTTCGGCGGCCACGGCGCAATAATCCGAACCGCTGTTTTCCGTCGATCCGGCGTGCAAGGACGCCCCAAGCCAACCAAACGAGGAGCTCGAGGCGAGAAGGAGAGAAATTACGATGGAGCGCATCGTGTGAATTCTACGGAGACACCAGTTGGGAGGGCAAACGGATCACTGGTCCCTCGCAGAGTGAACGGTCGGCGTCTCCCTCGGAGCCGAGACCTGGGCAATCCGAGCTTGGGTCGATGCGGTTCTCAATAGCTGGCGCCACCGGAGACGACCGGTGAGTCCCCTCGGGAATTGGCGGTGGCGAGTTTCCCCCGGTACTCGGTCTGGAGTCGGCTCCTCAGCTCTGTGAGTTTCAATCCTTCGGTCTCGGCCCGTTCGACGAGCTCCTGCTCGGCTCGCGTCAGCCCCGGCCAGAGCTTGCCGCCGAGTCGCGCGACGAGCTCCGCGTCGTAACGGAATCCGAACGCGGTGACGCTGGGAGGCGCCACGTCGTACTTGTCGGACAGACCCAATGCGGCAAAGGGGAAATTCCGTGCCCAGTCGGCGTGGTAGCCGATGAGGCCTTTGACGGGGTTGACCGAGACCAGGCCGTGGGGAACGCAATTCAGATCCGAGATCCCGTATCGGAGGCGGAGAAGGTCGGTGAGGTTGGAGGCCGCCTGGATCTGCGCCGTCGTTACAACGTCCCCGCCAGCGGACCAAGCGCTTTCGAATGCCACCCCGATGAAGCTGTCGTTCAGATTCAGATAGAAATTCTGGTCATCCGCCCAAATGGAAATCCCGGCATGCACCGAGGCGCTTTCGTCGGACACGATGCGGTAGACCTGCCCGAAACGGTCGATCACGTAGTGGTAGATCTGGCGCCGGCTCAGCCAACCGAGCAAATCGGTCGTGGTCTTGAGGATGTCGACCTTGAACTCCTTGGAGAAGGGCGCCATGTCGCTTTCGCTCGCGTGATACACGATTCCCACCGGAGCGGGTCCCGCGAGAACCGGGGGCGAGCCATCCCGGGGAAAAGCGAAGAAACGTCTTGGCTCACCCCGGGTCTCGAAAGTAGTCGAGATTCGGAGTCCGTTGCTCCAGAGCTCTTGGTCTCCCTCCCGGGAGGCGAGCCAAATGTCGTCGGGTATCGAACCGATGCGCCCGGCTGCCGGGGCCGTTGCCGGTGCGACCGTGAACTGAGGGGAAGGGAACACTCGCTCGGCCAGCCACTCCGCACCCTCGCGGCCCCTCAGGTAGCCATAACTGCCGATCTGAAAGGCACCATAGCCCATCAGTACCACGATGAGGACCAGAGCGGGGTGGCGAAGGCGATAGAAAGCCCACAACACCGGTGTGGGAAAGGCGACGTGGCCCTTTCGCGAGCCGAACACCAGGTCCCCCATCGATTCCAGCGCACCGTAGTAGAACACCGTCGTTCTGAGCGCGGGAAATCTTTGGAACAGAGTCGGGGCCTCTCCGAAGGAGCGGAGCGTTCGTTGGATGAACCACAGTTTGTCGACGGGATCGACGATTCGAGAGGAGAGGCGATCGAGCCTCCTCCGAAACGGCCCATGCTCGAGCGCCGCGAACGCGCGGGGCTTCGACATCGGCCTCGCGAGCTCCCCTGATCAGTTGTCGTAGACCGCGGCGATGAAGGCGCCTCGCGCGGTCGCCTGCGTCGGGTTCGCCGACAGTCGCACTTCGGATATCGATACGGGACAATTCGCAGAGGTCAGGTATCGCTCGAAGCGTTCCCGAAAACCCCTGGGCTGGGCCGTGCCGCCGGCGAGCACGACGGGTACTGCTTTGTCGATCTTGTGGGCTTCGTTCGACGTCTTCGCCACGGCTGCGTTGAGCGTCTCCACCAGGCTCTGGATGACGTCGTCGTAATAGATGTGCAGCGCCTCCTCGACCTTGTCCTTCGGAGGGCGACTGAGATCGAGCGATTGTTCCTTGATTAGCTTGACGCGGGTGGCGGACTCCCCGGTTACCGAGCCCACGCTCCGGTCGATGTAATCGCCCGCCTTCGAGATCGAAAACGACGCGACCGGTACGGAGAGGTACGCGAGGCAGGCGTTGCACATACCGCCTCCGGCGGAAATACCGATGCCGGTGAACTGCTCTTTCTCCAGCTCGGAGAAAACGACCGCGAGACCTTCGTTGATGGCCTTGGCCTCGTAGCCAAGCTCGGTCAAGAACGCCCCCAACAGCTTCTCGTGGTAAACGAGATCCGCCGGCGTGTCCGCTGGAGCACCCGGCACGGAGTAGCGGACGATCTCGGCTCCGAGTTTGGGCTTCTTCAGCAGCCCGCCAATCATGACCTTGATGAGCTCGAGCGCCGAGGGCTCGTCGGGATTGATCAAGCCACGGCTCATCGGCCTCCGGGTCACGGCGTTGAAGAGACCGGCGAATTTTTCGGCGCTGTTTCCGTAGACGAAGAAATGGCCGTTGTCCTGGTGGTAGCGGACCTTGTTCTGCAGAAGGACGTTCTCGGTGATGCGAGAGTAGGGGAGAGGAAGAAAAGCGTTGGTCTCCGTCGATGCTTTCAATTGGTTGCCGTTCTGGCGGATCGCCAGGATTTTGCTGGTTCCGATGTCGAGGCCGACGCGACCTTCACCGCCTTTGGCGAGGGTGTCCATGATTTCCTCCTTGATCCTTCCGCTAACGGATTCAGTTCTCGTACATTGCCGCCAGCAGTGCGCCCCGGGCAGTGGCCGTCAGAGGCTCCCTAGCCAGCCGCACTTCGGCGATTTGAATGGGAAGCTTCTGGGCCTCCAGAGTCTTGGCGAAGCGTCCACCGAAGCCCTCGGGAAGCGCCGAACCTCCTCCGAGGACTATCGGTAACGGTTTGTCGAGCTTCGGCATTCGATCGGTGCTCGAGAACGCCTCGGAAATGCCCTCGACGACGGTGGCGACGAGATCGTCGTAGTAAATGTGGAGCGCGCCCGCGATCTTGGTGCGCGGTTTGTGGCCCAGGTTGAGGCCTTCTTCCTTGATGGTCCTCACCCGGGTGGCTGTCTCACCCGTCACCTCACCGACGGCTTCGTCCACGTCGTCACCCCCTTTTTCCACGGCAAAGCTGAAGACCGGGACGGAAAGATAGGAGAGGCAGACATTGGTGAGCCCGCCGCCGAAACTGATGCCCATTCCCGAAAAGTTCTCCTTCTCGAGCTCGGAGAACACCACCGCGAGCCCCTCGTTGATCGAACGGGCCTCGAAGCCCATGTTCTCGAGCATCTGCTTCATGAGAGCCTCGTGGTAGACCAGACTCGTGGGTGCGCCTTTCGTCGTGCCGGGAACGCTGAAGCAAACGAGCTCTCCTTTGGGTTTGCGGTCGCCGATCAGCTTCTTGACGATAGTTTCCAAGAGCTTCTGCGCGTAGGGCTCGCCCGCGTTCACCAGGCCGTGACGCATCGGGCGCCTGGTTTCGGCATTGAACATGTTGGCGAAGCGCGAGGCACCGTTCCCGAAGATGACCAGATTGCCGTCCTCCCGGACGAAGTCGATCTCGTTCTGGCGAAGTATCTGCTCGGTGAATCGAGAGCGGGGAAGCTCGATGAAAGCGTTGAGCTCCGAAGACGCTCTTATTCCCTTGCCGTTTCTGGTGGCGGTGACGATGGTGCTAGTGCCCAGATCCAGCCCAATCGGATTGGGGCCGCTCTTACCGGAGGCCCCGGCGCGTTTGGGAACGGATGCTCTTGGTTTTCCGACGGGCACCTATGTCGATCCTCTCCGGCGATCGCCTGTACCGGACACCGGTCGGGGCAGTAGGGAGAGAAGTTTCCTCCCGGGCCCGGGCCCGGCGACAAGACGTCAGCTTCTAGGGAGTTACAGATTTCCATTGAAAAATAGCACCATCGGCCGAGCGCTGTCAACTTCCAGAGCACGAGTCGTGGTCAGCTGCTAGTGCTCAGAGACTCAGGGTGTTTCGCGGGCGACGATCGCCAGGGCCGCTTCGTAGTCCGAGGGGTCGTTCATGTTGAAAAGACAGAGATCCTCGGGATCGATCGCGCGCAGCTCGCGCTGTCTCACCCAGCGCACCGCAATCGACTCGACGAAGGATTGGGCGGAAAGCTCCCCACGATCCAGCCGGGCCTCGAGCGCTCGCAAGCACGTCGTCCGATACAAGGCGCAAACCGGCACCGGCCCGTCGCGAGTCAAGGGAACGACCCCTTCGACGTCGGAAGACGCGCGTTTCGCGATGGCGGTCAAGAACGGTGTGGTGACGAACGGCAAATCGCAGGCTACGACGAGAACGTTCGACCGATGGGCGGTACTCAATGCACTGTGGATTCCCGACAGGGGGCCGAGACCCGGCCTGAGGTCGGGCTGATGCTCGAGCCCTGCGGTCGCGCCGGAACCAGAGCCACCCACCACGCGCAGTCGACAGGTGAGTGGAGCCAGAGTCTCCTTCAGCCGCTCGAGAACCGGACGGCCCCCGAGAATCAAAGTCGATTTGTCTCGCCCCATGCGACGGCTCTCCCCGCCCACGAGGATCGCGCCTTCGATTTCCATGACGCCTTTGGTATACTGCTCCCCGCATCTGGAATTGTATGTCAACACTGCGCCGATGGACGGAGAGTTGTGTCCGGTCCTCGGAACGTTTCCAGGCGTCATGACGAGCCCTCAAGATATCCAGGTCGAGAGGCTCTTCGTCACCAGCCTCCATCGGGCGATCGAGGAGCTAGCGCCCGAGGAGATGGACGTCTTCAGCCGGTGGTTCGACCCATCGACGAGACGGACCCGTTTTCACGTGGCTACCATCATCGGGGCCGTCGGCTACCTCAGGCGCAACCCTGCACTCTACGAGAAGGTCATCGAAGCCGCGGGTAAGACCGCTTCCGAAAGAGCTTACGCGGATCTCTCTCCGATCGAGCGACGGCTCCTCGAAGCACTCCCTCGGTTCGGGCGGGAGCGACTCGTCAAGTATTTGCTCCATTCCGGGTTGAGGAGCATTCACAAGGATGCCCAGCTATCGGTGGGTAAGGACGGAGACAAGCTCATTCTGACGGTGACGAACTCGATCTTCTGCTGTACTCCAGCAGACAATTCGGGACATCGTTGCCAGTTCTACGCGGTGCTCTTCGAAGGACTGCTCGGAAAGACCGATCTTCGCTGCTACTCGGTGAAAGAAGCGAGTTGCCGCGGCCAAGGTGCCGACGCCTGTCGGTTCGAGGCCCTCCTGAAGGAGCCCCAGGCGGCCTGACTTTCGTCTCCCGCCACGGCACTGAGCGCTCCAGAGCGAGCTTCTCTTTCGGGTGTCGTCCATCGTCTTTCGAGCCCGTAGCGCGCCCCATCCGGGTTGGAGATTGCCGGTCTCGGAGCTATCCTGTTTTCATACGAGAGGTTCCCGGTAATGAGAGGAAGAAAGAGCGTTTTCGCCATGCTCACCCTGTTGGCCTTCAGCGCCACCGTCTCCGCCCAGATCGACGAAGCGGAAATGGCGACGGCCCTCGAGCGAGTGGGTGAGCTTCTGGGACTCCCGCCGGTGGCCCCCGACGAGCTCAAGAGGGAAGTGGCGGCCCTCGGTCAGCTGGCCTTCCGGAGCGAAGTCCCAATCAACTTCATGTCGCGGGATCAGCTGACGCAATACATCCGGGAGCTCTTCGAAGACGAATACCCCGAGGAGTTCGCGGCTCGGGAAGAGAGGATGCTGCGTGGGTTCGGCTTCCTCGAGGCTGGCGAGGATCTCAGGTCCTTGCGAGAGAAAGTGCTGAACGAGAATGTCGCCGGGTTCTACGATGAGCGTCCCGGCGTCAAGAAGCTCTTCGCCATCTCCTCGGGCAACGCGCTCAACGTCATGAATCAGCTCATCCTGTCACACGAGCTTCGCCACGCGATTCAGGACCAGCACGTCGTGATTCGCGAGAAGCTGGAGGTTGAGAGCGACTACGATGATCGCCGACTCGCGGCCTTGTGTCTGTTCGAAGGGGATGCCTCGATCATGATGCAAGAGTACCTGAGCTCACGGGCAACAAAGAATCGCCCCGAGATGGCGAATCTGTTTCAAATCTTCTCTCAGAGCATGACGGGGCAGGAAGTTGCATCGATGTTCGCCGGGCCCGCCCTTCGCGATGCACCGCCCGTCGTGCAGGAGCAGCTCATCGCTCCCTATTTCGAGGGTCCCAAGCTTGCGAGCATCATTTTCCAAAGAGGCGGATTCGAGGAGCTGAGCCGAATGTTGCACCGGCCTCCCCGTTCGATGGAACAGGTCCTCCACCCCGAAAAGTACCTCGACGACGTTGATGAGCCGGTCGAGGTGGAACTGCCGGAGGCGATGGGGCAGACGCCGGATTTCGAAGGCCGCCTCGGAGAGCTTTTCATCCGAATCCTGCTGCGGGGCAGCGGCTCGGGGAGTCAGGCCGACACGGCTGCGGCCGGGTGGGGAGGCGACTCGTACGCGGTGCTCAGGAACGGTGGGGGCTATCGTTTGGTCTGGCGTACCGTTTGGGACACGACCTCCGACGCGCGGGAGTTCGAAGCAGCGATGCGGGAGTACGCGGTTGCCAGGTTCGGCGAGGAGAGCACGACGTTGCGACGAGATGGCCAGAGCGTGCTCTTCGAGCGACGAGGATTTCAGTAAGCCTCGGATCTAGTCAAAACTCGGGCGAGTTATCTTCTCGACCATCACCTGGCCTTCGCCCTCGAGTCTCAGGTTGATTCCACTCGAGGGATCGGGGAGCATGATCTCGGCCAGGGCTTCGTCCTCGACGATCGTTGGGGTGAGATCTCCCGACCAGGAAATCAGGCTCGAGCTCGCGACGTTGACGGGGTATTCGCGCTGCACCGTCAGCACGAGCGGACTGGTGGCCACGGACAGCGCGACCATCCCCGTGCCCTCGATCATGAGCACGTGAAAACCTGGCTTGCCTCCGGAATCCTTCTCGACCACCGCGTAGCGCGGCGTGAGCGTTTCCTGACAAGCAAGGAGGTGCGAGGGCTCTACGAAGATCTGCTCATTCTCTATTTGAAATACACTGATCTCACGTCGGCGATCGGTCAAGAGGAGCTTCCCCGTACCGCTCACGATGACGAGGGGCGCCACGCGTTCCTCGCGCTGCGGCTTGACCCAGAACGTGAGATTGCCGCTGTAGCTGTAGATCGTGCCCAGCTTGATGAATACCTTTCCCGAGAAGTTGACCTCCATGAGGTTGTACTCGAGGTACCTGAAGAGGTCGTCTTTGCGGCGCCCGCGAGCGTATACGTGAGGCTCGGCGGGGCCGAGGGTCTGCCAGGAAAGCTCGGAGTCGTCCTCGTCCCGAAAACGTTCTCCCGACGAACGGTAGTTTTGCGCGAGCTCCTTTGCGGGGAAACGGGGACCCGTGCGCCCGCTGAATAGAACGTCGCTGGCGCTCGTCGGCGCCTTGTTCCGCGCCATCTCGGCGAGGGACTCGTCTTGAAGGATGGGTTCCGACAGCCGCAGGCGAGTCCCCTCAGTCGAAGGTGGGGGGCGCGACGCATTTTCCGCCCGGGGCTCGGCTCCCGGATCCACGATTACCTCCTGATCATCCGAGACGGTCCATAGATGGGCCACCTGTCCGGCGTCCGGCTTGGTGGTGACGCTATCCCGAGCGGAAGCGGAGGACTGCTGCATGTCCGTCGATCCGGCGGGCGGAGCGAAGCCCTCGCGCAGTGCCGAGAGGAATCTGCGCTTGTCGATGTGATCGACGGTGACACTGTCGAGATCCGGGGCCGTCCTCACCCGATGGTCTTCCACAAGCGACGGCTTGGTGTCATCTCCGTTATAGGGCGGGGCCGCCATGATGAAGTCATTCTGGTCTTCCGTCGGTGGCCGTTCGTGGTCGATCTTCTCCTGGACCCGCTTTACCATGATGTTGGCGCCGGCCTTCCGGTATTGGAAGATGGCGTTGTAGTACTGTTTCTTCTTTTCGTAGACGTTGCCCAGGTAGAAGTGCGTCTTCTGACTGTCGGACTTGAGCTCTAGAGTCTTCAGGAACGTGGCCTCCGCCCGGTCTAGGTCGCCGAGCTTGAAGCAAATCAATCCCAGGTTGAAGTAGAGCGTGGGCGAGTTCGGGTTCAGGTCGATGAGCTTTCGATAGACGGATTCGGCGTCTTTGTACTTCTCCTGCTTGAAGTAGGCGAGCCCGAGGAGATTCAGGACCGAGTCGTCCTGCGGTCGCAGACGTCTGGCCTCCTCGAGCTCCTCCGCCGCGTCCGCAAAATTGCGGGAGTCGAAATGTTCACGGCCGCGATTGAGGTGGACGAGGAACAGGCCCTGATCGAAAGGTGTCGAGAATTGATTGGCCATGGACTGAACTCAACTACTGTCTGGCGCTCCCTGGGGCGAGTGCCGCCCCCCGAAGCCTCTTCAATAGTTTACCGAAACTGGCGCCGTTTTGTCGTATCCGGATTCAGGGGTCTAGGACTTCGTATGGATGACTGGTCGGGGGGGTTCGACTGATGCGAA
>DASPGQ010000749.1 GCA_035620555.1 Vicinamibacteria bacterium | reverse complement strand
TCTCGGTGGTCCGCTCCATCAGGCCGGAAACGGCTCCGGGGGTCTCGAGGAGCGCTTTCTTCATGAGCTCGAGTCGACGTCTGGTTCTTTCCACCTCGTCGACCGCCCCGAGAACCTTTCGATAGAGCTCGCCCGTCTCCTTTTGAAAAGCGAGCCCCTCGCCGCGATCGGTGCCTTCCAGGGTCGCGTTCTCGAGGTCGACGACCTCGAAGCTCTGGGGCTCTGCGAGCGGCGTCACGACGCCATCGACGAGCTTGGCGAGCACGACGGTGTAGCGACCCGGCACCACGAGAGGGCCCTGGGGCGGATCCGCCCACGGCGGCATGTCCCCGGGCGGCTCGATCTCCGCGGGCTCGTAAGGGGGGTAGCGCAAGTCCCAGGCGATACGATGAAAACCTGCCTCCTTTGGCGCCACGATCCGACGTAGCTCTTCACCATCACCGTCCCTGACGATCAGGAGGATCGTGGGATCGACCCGCCGCCTTTCCTGCTCCAATCTGTCGAACCCCGGGAAAGGTACGTCCCCTCCCTCTTCGCGAATGCGTTTCTCGTCCTCGCGGCGTTTCTCTCGGGCGCCCTTCAGCTCTTCTTTCAGGTAATAAGTCAAGACGGCGCCAAATGGCGGATTGGGCGCGCTGAAGTACGCGCCCCCCTGATACGCCTTGCCACGCACCGCGAGCGGGGTCGACGGAACGTAAGCGAGAGCCGTTCGCACGGGGAAAAGCAAGGCATCATTCTCGAGATCGGAAGCGCGCAGATCCCTGAGCGGAGTGTAATCGTCGAGTATGAAGAAGCCCCGTCCGAACGAAGCGCCCACGAGATCGTTCTCTCGCCTCTGAATCTCCAGATCCCGAAAAGCAATCGTGGGAGCCCCGCCGGAGAGCTCGACCCACTGCCCTCCTCCATCGGTGGTGAAGAAGATCCCGAACTCCGTGCCGAGGAACAAGAGGTCGGGGTCGACGTGATCCTGAACGATGGACCACAGGATGTGGCGTTCGGGGAGGTCGCCGGCGATCGAGCTCCAGCTTCTGCCCCGATCGTTGCTCTGGAGCAGATAGGGCGAGAGATCGCCGAGCTTGTGGGCGTCGAGAACGGCGAACACCGTGTCAGGATCGTGAAGCGACGCCCTCACGTCCTGGACGAACGATGACTCGGGAACGCCGGGGAAAGAGTCGACCTGGCGCCATGTCGACCCGCCGTCCTCCGTAATCTGAATGAGACCGTCGTCGGTGCCCACGTAGATCAACCCTTCGACGACGGCCGACTCCGAAACAGTCGTGGCGTTGCCGTACCAGGACATCGCGCCGTTGTCATAGAGATCGTCGACGCTCCACACGCGCCCCATGAGCTTCAGCTCGTAACGATTGTGCCCCCGGGAGAGATCGCCGCTCAGCGCGGTCCAGGAATCGCCCCGATCGTCACTTCGCCAGAGTCGCTGCGAAGCGAAATAGAGCCTCGTGCTCGAATGCGGGCTTATCAGGATGGGAGAGTCCCAGTTCCATCGCTCGGGTTCGTCGCCGGGGGCAGGCTGGGGCTTGATATCGACGAGCTCGCCGCTGCGGCGATCGTATCGGAGGAGGTTCCCGTTCTGCCACGTCACATAAAGGATGTCGGGATTCTCCGGATCCACCTGACAGGCGTAGCCGTCGGCACCGTAGGGGACGTACCAGTCCTGGTTGCGGATGCCGTGAACGTTCGGCGTTCGGGACGGACCGGCCTGGGTCCCGTTGTCCTGCATGCCGCCCACGACGTTGTAGAACGGCAGGTCGTTGTCCAGAGCAAGCTTGTAAATCTGGGTCACGGGCAAATTGGAGACGTATTTCCAGCTCTCTCCCCCGTCGAACGTTTCGTAGAGTCCGCCGTCGCTTCCGGCAAGGAGGTAGTCGGGGTCCCCCGGGACGAATGCCATGGCGTGGTTGTCGCTGTGCTTATCGGTCTCGCCGAGCTCGCGGAACGTCGCTCCTCCATCGTCGGTGACATGGATCCAGACGTCCATCTGATAGACGCGATCGAGCTGGTGCGGCGAGGCGTAGATTTCCTGGTAGTAGTGGGGTCCGGTGCCACCGCTCGTGTACTCGTTTTGTTTCGTCCAGCTCTCGCCCGCATTGGTCGAACGATAGAAGCCTTTTTCCTTTTCGGATGCCTCGATGGTGGCATAGACGATATCCGGATCGATCGGCGAGACCGCGAGGCCGATCTTGCCCTTGTCGCCTTCGGGCAGACCTCTCGTCAACTCGCGCCACCGTTCTCCCCCATCGACGGTCTTGTGAATGCCCGATTCCGGCCCGCCAGCCATCAGGGCCCACACGCTCCGGCGCCTCTGATAGGCTGCCGCGTAGATCACGTCGGGATTTCGCGGATCGAGCTCGAGATCGGTGACCCCGGTATCGTCGCTGATCTCGAGGATACGGTTCCATGTCTCGCCGCCGTCCATGCTCTTGTAGACGCCCCGCTCGCCCCCCGAGGACCAGAGCGGGCCTTCCGCCGCCACGTAGACCACGTCGGAGCTTCGCGGATCGACGAGGATCTTCGCGATGTGCTCGGAAGCCGCGAGCCCCTTGCGCGCCCAGCTCCGGCCACCATCCGAGCTCTTGTAGACTCCGTCGCCGTATCCCACGTGCCGGCCGCTCACGTTCTCGCCGGTTCCCACCCAGATCACTTCGGGATTGCTCGGGTCGATGGTGACGCAACCGATCGAGTAAGAGGACTGGTCATCGAAGATGGACTCCCAGCTTGTACCGGCGTTGGTCGTCTTCCAGACGCCGCCCGAGCCAACCGCCACGTACCAGGTATGTCGATTTACCGGGTGGATCGCGATGTCGGCGATGCGGCCCGACATGAGTGCCGGGCCGATGCTCCGGAGCTCGAGGCCGGCGAAAGTCTCGGAGCGGAATCGATTGGTGCTCGCCTCCTGGCCCGCCGAAAGCGACAACAATAATAGAAGCGATGAAAGCATATTCGTCATGATTCCAATGAACGTTGATTAGGGCTGGAGTCCCATCGCCTGTCGGATCGCCACGAAGCGTGGATCGGAGCGGTAGGGTTCGAAGACAGGTCGTGGCACGGTCGTGCAGATTTGCGGGATGCGCTCTCGAAGGGCCTGTTCGAGGAGCGTCAGCGCTTGCTCTTTACCACCTGCTTGAGCGTAGTAGCGGCTGAGGGTCGTGAGCGAGTACTCCTGTCTCGGGTAGGAGTCGAGCCAGGCCAGGGCCTCCAAGTTCTTGTCTTCGACGAGGAGCTCGAGGAACTTGCGCTGGCGATCGTCGAGATGAGCAACATGCTCGAGCAGTTCATCTTTCCTGCCCACCGCCCAGTAGACGTCCGCCAACATCACCCGCGTTTGCGAAAAATTCGGATCGAGCTCGAGCGTCTCTTGGAGTTGTTCGATCGCCTCGGGGTAGCGCCCGGCGATGTAGTACTTGAAGGCGAGCTCGCGCGAGAGTATGGGAGAGGTCGGCTCGAGCTCGAGTGCTCGCCGAGCCTCGCGGATCGCCTCGTCGTGCCGACCCAGCACCATCAAGAGCTCCGCGTACCACTGGTGGGCGACGGGGTAGGTCGGCTCGAGCTCGATCGCCCGCAAGAATCCTCGTTCGGCGGCCTCCCAATTCCACTCGTGCAGGAACTCGATGTAGGCGAGAGTGACGTGCGCCTCGGCGAGGTCGGGATTCAGCCGGAGCGCCTCACTCGCGGCAGACCTGGCCTTCGCCATCGCGGCGGACGGCGGGTAGTCCGCATCGGGTCCATAAAACTGAGCCCCGAGAAGGAGATAGCTGTCGGCGAGTCCCACGTGGGCGAGCCCGAGCTCGGGGTCGGCGACGAGCGCGTCCTCGAAAAACGCGATCGCCTTCTTGAAATCCTCGTTCGTACGTCGATTCCAGTGGAACCGCCCTTTCCAATAGGCCTGGTAGGATTCGCTATCGGAAATCACCGTCGGGGCAGGTCCCGAAGCTTCCTCGCCGGTCAGCTTCATACGTAGCGCCTGCGCGATTTGCTGCGCGATCTCCTCCTGAACCGCCACGATGTCGGAGAGCGCCCGGTTGTACTGCTCTCCCCAGAGCTGCACCCCGCTCCGGACATCGACGAGCTCCGTCTGAACGTTCAGGTTGTTACCCTGCTGCACGACCCGCCCGGTGAGCACCGCGCCCACATTGAGCTCCCGCCCCACGGTCTGAGGGTCCACATCGTGCCCGCGAAAACGAAAGGCCTTGCTCCGGGCCATGACTTTGAGCTCCGGGATCGAAGACAAACGGTTGATGAGAGTTTCGGCGATGCCTTCGCTCAAATACTCGACCTCGGGATCGCCTCGGGTGTTGTCGAACGGGAGAACCGCGAGTGAGTCGGCCACCTGTGTCGACGGGGCGCGAGGGAGCAGGAAATAGGACGCGATCGCGGCGACGGCGAGGATGGCCGCCGTAAGAGCCCATCTCACCAGGCTCTTTCTCGGCTTGGTCGTCGGTGCCGTCCGGGACTCCACGGAACGAGCCACCACCGTGTCCGTGTCCCGTCTGAGCCGCTTCAGATCCACCATCAGATCCTTGGCGTTCTGATAACGGTGCTCGCGATCCTTCTCGAGCGCTTTCAGAATCACCCGCTCCAGCTCCTCCGGGACCTTGAGGTTGTGGTGGCGAGGGGGTCTCGGCCCGAGGTTCAGGATGGCGTCGTAGATGAGCCCGGAGGTCGCGCCCTCGAACGGAAGCTGGCCGGTGGCCATCTCGTAGAGCACAACGCCGAGTGAAAAAACGTCGGTGCGGCCGTCGACCGTCTCACCCCGCACCTGCTCGGGCGACATGTAGATGACAGTGCCGGGCGTGGCATCGCTCGAGGTGAGCTGACCCGAAAACGTATCGATCTGACTTTCGCCGAGGGCTTCCATGACCAGAGCCTTGGCGACCCCGAAGTCCAGGATCTTTACGTGGCCTTCTCGCGTGATCATGATGTTCTGGCTCTTGATGTCGCGATGGACGATGCCTTTGGCGTGAGCGGCTTCGATGGCCTCGGCGAGCTCGATCCCGTGATCCAGGACCTGAGCGAGCGGCAAGGGCCCAGCAGCGACTTTGTCACGCAGGCTAGGGCCCTCGATGTACTCCATCGCGATGAACGCCTTGCCATCGACATCGCCGATCTCGTAGACCTTGCAGATGTAGGGATGGTCGAGCGCCGCGGCGGCCCGCGCTTCTCTCAGGAACCGCTCGCGGGCCGTTGGCTCTTGCTCGAGAGTCGGAGGAAGAAACTTGAGGGCCACCTTTCGCCCGAGCGCGGTGTCCTCGGCAAGGAACACACGTCCCATGCCTCCCTTACCGAGCGGCTCGAGGAGCTTGAACTGCTTCCACATGTCACCCGACGCAGGCATGATCGCGCGACCGACACATTAACCCCGATCGCGAAGAAAGTCGAGCCTGGATCGCGGCCGCCGGTCTCCCATGCCGTAGTCGAAATCGTCTCCACGGAGTCAGCCCGTCCTCCGACATTCGAGGAAGTGCTGGGCAATGGTCCGTCTTTTCTGCCGTGGCCGTCGGATGGATGCTGCCGCTTGGGTCGGCGCCAGAGTTGCCGTGCCCCGCGGTATCCCGTACCATCGGTCCGTGAGAGGGCGGATGGTTCTGTTATGGATATCGTTCGCCGCGCTTTCGGGTCTGACCGTCTTCGCGCAGACGAGGAGGAATCCGGACTGGGGCTGGCGAGGATGGTGGAACCGCGTTCCTCCTCGATTCCCCGATCAAGAGGATCTCAAAGAGCGATCCTTCACTTTCGCACGCGTCATGTACCAGAGTGTTCGGGACGAGCCTCTTGGTCACGGATGGAACACCGACTATCCCAACTCGGACGTGAACTTCATGATCCGCCTTTCCGAACTGACCAAAGCTCGCGTCGCCCTCGATGGTGAGGGCATGCCCAACCACGTCGTGGTGACCCTCACCGACGACGCGTTGTTCAATTATCCTTTCATCTTCATGTCGGATGTCGGAACCGCGGGGTTCACCGAGATCGAGGCGGAGCGCCTTCGAGACTATCTGAAGCGCGGGGGCATCCTCTACGTGGACGACTTCTGGGGTACCTCGGCCTGGGACCACTGGAGTCGAGAGATAGGCCGGGTGCTGCCCCCGGACGAGTACCCCATCGTGGACATCCCCCCGGACCATCCGGTGCTGCAGATGTTTTTTACCGTGCGCAAGATTCCTCAAGTTCCCTCCATCCAGTTCTGGCGACGCTCGGGAGGCACCTCCACGTCGGAGCGGGGCTACGATTCCGAGCAGCCGCATTTCCGCGGCATCTTCGACGCCGAGCGGCGGCTCATGGTTATCATGACCCACAATACCGACATCGCCGATGGCTGGGAGCGCGAGGGCGAAGACGACGAGTTCTTCTACCGCTTCTCGATCAGGGCTTACCCACTGGGCGTGAATATCGCGATCTACGCGATGACGCACTAGCTCAACGCCTGACATCACGATGCGTCCGCGGTGAGGTATCGTCTCGGGCGTGCGCTCAATCCTTCGCGTATATCGAGAGGCGTTCTCCGGACTCACGTCAGACCTCTGGCTCCTCGCGCTGGTGACGCTCGTCAACCGGAGCGGAACCATGGTGCTCCCCTTCATTTCGCTCTACCTGACGACCGAACGGGGCCTGGCGGCCGACGAGGCGGGACGCCTGATCGCCCTGTACGGTGTCGGCGCCGCGATCGGCGGCTACTCGGGGGGCTGGCTCAGCGATCGGATCGGTCACATCCGCACGCAGCAAACGAGCCTCGCGCTCGGCGGCATGTGCTTCTTGGTGCTGAGCGCGCTCGAGCGACGCGATGCCCTCGCCGCCGCCATTTTCGTCACCGGCGCAATCGTGGAGTCTTTCCGACCTGCGGTGATGGCTTCCTTCGCCGAACGAGCCGACCCCTCGATCCTGGCGAAGGCGTTCGCTTTTCTGAGACTGGCCGCCAATCTCGGTATGGGAATCGGTCCCGCGATCGGCGGTTTTCTCGCCCTCTACAACTATCGTTGGCTCTTCTACGCCGACGCCGGGACGTGCTGGATCGGAGCGGTCTTGCTCCTTCGGCTCACGAACACGAAAGGCTCGCAGACGCGCGAAAGCCACGAGTCGGGTGGTGTGTCGCCCCTGCGCGATCTCCCCTATCTGGCGCTCCTCGGGCTCGTGATTCTCATGGCGGCGGTTCTCTTTCAGATCTTCAGCACGTTTCCGCTTTACCTGAACGAGCACGCGGGATTTCGTGAGGACGCGATCGGCTATCTCTTGTCCTTCAACGCGCTTCTCATCGTTTTGTTCGAGATGATTCTGATCCACGCGGTGAGCGACCGAGACGGGATGCAGCTCGTCGGAGCCGGTGCATTCCTTTTGTGCACCGGGTTCGGCCTCATGCCGTTCGGCGCGACACTCGGATGGCTCGCCCTCACCGTCGCCGTCTGGACGCTCGGTGAAATGCTCGCCCTACCCATGCTCAACGTAGTGGTGGCCCAACGTGCGGCAGCGGGGTATCGAGGTCAGTACATGGGCCTCTATACGACCGCCTTCTCCCTGGCCTTCATCCTCGCCCCATTCGGCGGAACTCTCGTCTACGAGCAATTCGGCCCCGATAAGCTCTGGTACGGCGTGGGGGTCCTCGGCGTCGCGCTGTGGCCGCTCTCGGTCGCTCTCGGCCGCCATCTTCGGCAGCCGTTGAAGTCCTAAGGGCTCGAGGACGCCATCGCATCCGACAGGGCCGCGGAAACGCCATCGAGCGCCTGGTCGAATCCTTCGGTGCACGCGCCGAAGCCGAGACGGATGTGATTCGGAACCCCGAAGCAGTCTCCCGGCGCCAGCAGCACGCCCCGCGCGGCGGCCGATTCACAAAACGGTCTTGTATCCTGCGCGTGAACGAGACGGGGGAACCCGGTCATGCCACCCGGAGGGCGAACCCACTCGAGATGGTTGGAATGGTCGTGAAAAAAGCCATCGAGCGACGCCAGGTTGGTCTCCGAGACAGCGCGAGCCCGATCGAAGATCGCGTCCCGATTCCTGACGGCC
>DASPGQ010000748.1 GCA_035620555.1 Vicinamibacteria bacterium | reverse complement strand
GAAACGCCGAGCCGCTCATAAGGCTCACGGCGTGCGGCGAACCAGTAGCACACGAAATGAAAAAGGCCATTCGACACGATTCCCGGCGCGACGCCGTAGATCATCGTGATCGATAGAATCAGGCTGTCGGCCGCAGCTACCCAGCTGGCCGTCCTCGGGATGCGCACCACCCATCTCGCACTGAAACAGGCAACGATGAGAATCCCGATGAGAGCGAGCGTCTCTTCCCCGGGCAGTACCAAGACGGAGCGAAACGTCGCCGCGAGAGCCCACAGATAGGCTACGAGCCCGCCCCCGACGACGGCTGCAACGTAAAGCTTGAAGCTGGCAGACCAGCCTCGTCCGTCCATTGCGACTTCGGCACCTTTTGTTTCGAGGCGGAACGCCTATGGGGTCAAGAATGAACTTATGAGATTAAGAATCCTGTGGAAATCGATTCTGACCGAAGTCGCTTGGGAGTCAAACCCCACGGGAAGGTATCACAGATCTCGAGAGAGAATCAACGCGTTTCAGGGGTGGGAGGAGAAGTTACGGAGGCTCTTCTGGAGCCTCCGTATTCTTTTAGATGATATGCGGGGAAAAGAATGCGCTAGAAGGCAACAATGACACCGGGCGCCGTGCGCTCTTCGAGCTCTTCAACGGTAAGCTCAACGATTTCTTGTACTTCTTGTTCCATGATGCACTCCATCAAGAAAGAGATATTTCAAAGTGACTACACAAAAAACAGTTTTTTCCGAAATGTTCAGACCCACAGAATGCCGTTCATTGGAGAACCTCCTTAAAGTTCAGGACGCCCTGACGCCGACGACAGCGCGACCCTGGAGCTCAGGGTCAGAAATTCAGGTTCGTCTTGGTTTGAGGGGAGAGAGTGTTGGTGCTTCTGAGTCTCTTACGAGGCAGCTACCGGATTCATGAAATCGAAATTAACGGTCGAAATAACACCGAATCCTTCGAACGGTCCGCCGCCTTGAGCGACTCCTCGCCGACCTCTATCCCGGTCACCTCCTTCGTTTCACTTGAAAAAGCGTGAGCGCACGCTACTGCCGATTACACCCCCTTTCAGTGACGTGGATCACGCACCGGGTAGCGTGTGGATTTCCCAACACTGGCAATTGCCAGCTCGTCGCTGTTCCACAAGGCGTGCGCAAACGGCGTCGGGCGTAGATTGAGAACCGATGCATCGGCCGCAAGAAGAGCGTGGGGCACGACCAGATCGAGCACCGGAAGGTTCTCCCGAATGATGCGCTGCACGCTGTCGAAATAGTCTCTACGAAGGGCGGGATCGAGCGCGGCGGCTTGTGCCTCCATGAGCTCGTCGATGTTTGCCTCCCAGGGCGTGGCCGCGCGGCTTTGCGAGGGATGCCACAGGTGGAGCGGCGCCCGGCTCATCCAAAGAGCCATCTCCGCGGAAGGGTCAGGATCGGTTTGACTGATGCCAAGGAGCGCCGCCTCGTAGTCGAAGCTGCCGAAAATGCGGGAGGCCAGGCTGCTCGACTCGGTGGGAACGGCCCGCAAGCCGACTCCGATGGCTTCGAGGTCTTCTCTCAGGAACGAGCCGATCTTCGAATGAAGGGCATCGCTCTTGGTCAAGACCGTAAAAGAGACTCTTCGGCCGCCGGCGTCGACGAGGCGTCCCTCCAGGTCCCAGTCGAATCCCGCCTCGGCGAGCAGGGCGCGGGCCGTTTCGGTGTCGAACCCGAGCGCGGGAATCGAATCGTTGCGCCAGAAACTGTTTGCGGGAGAGACGGAACCCACTGCGGGAGAGGCCAGGCCCGCATAGACGACACGTGCGAGAGCCTCGCGATCGATCGAGAGAGACACGGCACGCCGGAACCGGACGTCCAGGAACCAGACCTTCTTGTGCTCGGCTATCGGACTGTCGGGATTGAGATTGAACCAGAGCCGTTCGCTGAGCATGCTCGGTCCCATGTCCACGAGGCGGATCTCGTCCGGGGCTTCGGCGAGAAGACCCTGATACGTGAGTGGGTCGAGCTCCATCAGGTCGAGCCCGCCGCTCTTGAGCCGCAGGAGCCGGGCGTTGGCGTCGGGAATGATCTCGAACGCGATCGATTCCACCGCGGCGGACCGATCTCGATGGGGTTTGAAATAATGGGGGTTTCGTTCGAGCAGGATCCGCTCGCCCGGGATGAAGCGCAGCAAGCGAAACGGCCCCAGACCCACGATGCCCTCCGGAGCGGCGCCGAGCCCGCTATCCGAGGCCAGCGTTCCTCGCTCCAGACTTCGTTCCAAGCGGTGTGCCGGCAGGATGCGAATGCTGTCGAAGATGCGCTCGATGCTCGCCGTTCTACGAGGCAGCCCAAAAGAGACGGTGAAGTCGTCGCGCACCACGCACTCGATCGGCTCGCCATCGATTCGCGCCGTGTCGGCGAGCGGGCTCGCCACTCGTGGGTCGTGCAGGGCGCGGAACGTGAACTCCACGTCACGGGCAGTGAACGGCTCGCCGTCGGAGAAACGCAGACCCTCCCTGAGGTGGAACACGAGCTTCGTGCCTCCCTCATCGAACTCCCAGGACTCGGCGAGCGCCGGCTCGAGTGCCTGGGTCTCGGGATTGAGCCGGACGAGCGGCGCATGGAGCTGGTCGGTCACGATGTGGGTCGCCCAGTCTGTCGCGAGCAAACGATTCCAGGTCGAAGGCTCCCCATCGAGGGCGACCCGGAGGACGGAGCGCTCGAGCCCGGATGGCTCCCGCTCGTGGGAGCAGGCGGAGGCGACGACTACCCAGACGAGAATGCTTGTCCAGCGGTACGGCACCAATGCTTTCCTGAATTGGGACGGCTGCTTGCGGGGATCCTAGCATCGGTGTCAACCCGTTGCGCGAGACCTAGCGCGGTTCTATAGTGAAGCGGGACCTTCACCCGCAACCGTGCCATGCAGAGCGCCATCAACGCCCTTACCATCATTCTTCCGACACTCTATGCTCTGCTCTGGGCCGACTACGCCCTTTTGTTCTTCCGCAACGACCCCTTTGCCGAGAAGACGACGCCGATCCTGCTTCGAATGAGCGTGGGGCTGCACGCGCTGCTCCTGGTACTGCGAACGCTGCAATTTCATCATTTTCCCTTCGCCACGGTTTTCGAGGCGATGTCGGTGGTGGCCTTCTCGGTGGCGGTGCTCTACCTTCTCATCGAGGCCAGGATCGGCGTGCGAACTACGGGATATCTGATCCTGGGAATCGTCTTCGTGTTCCAGCTCGTCTCGTCCGCCTTCGGCGAGCTACCCACGAGCTTCAGTGACCTGCTGTGGGAGCCGGCGTTCATGGTGCACGTCTCGACGGCGCTTCTCGGTTACTCGGGCATGGCGGTCTCCGCGGTTTACGGTGCGCTCTACCTGATGCTCTTCTACGACATCAAGCACCATCGCTTCGGGTTGATTTACAAGCAGCTCCCTTCCCTCGAGGTCATGGGGAGCTTCATGTACCGCGCCGCCTGGCTGGGGCTGGGCTTTCTCACGGTGGCCATGATTGGCGGTCTCGTCCTCCTGGTGAGAGTGTACGGAACGTACTGGAGCTGGGATCCCAAGCTGATGATTACGTTCGTGGTCTGGTTGATCTATGGGCTCGGTCTCTCCGCGAGCCGTCTGAAGGGGTGGTCTGCGAAGAGAGTGGCTTTCACCTCCATCGCCGGTTTCGCGGTGGTACTCTTCTCTTTCGTGGTCGTGAACCTCGTCTTCAGCCGCTTTCACGTCTTCATTTGAGATGGACCTCATCGTCGTCGGCCTCAACCACCGCACCGCACCCGTCGAGGTTCGGGAGCGAATCGCATTCTCCGAAGAGGAGGTTCGCTCGGTGCTCGGCCGCACGCGAACCGAGGACATGCTGACCGAGGCCATCCTGCTGTCGACCTGCAATCGTACCGAGTTCTACGGCCTCTCATCGGACAACGGCGCCGCCGAGCTCTACATCCGCCGGCTCCTGGAGGAGAGTAAAGAGATCGATCTCAGCCGGCACCCGGGTTATGCCTACACCTTGACCCGGCTGGAGTCGGTGCGGCACTTGCTTCGGGTGGCGGCGGGGCTGGACTCGCTCGTCCTGGGAGAGGCGCAGATCCTGGGGCAGGTTCGCCGTGCCTATGACCTATCGAGCGAAATGGGTGCTTGTGGGATCGTCTTCAGCCGTGTCCTCCAAGGCGCGGTCAATGTAGGACGGCGGGTTCGCAACGAAACCCGGATCGGCGCCGGGGCGGTATCGGTGGCGAGCGCGGCGTCGGAGCTCGCGGGAAAGATTTTCGAGGATCTGTCCTCGCGATCCGTTCTCCTCATCGGGGTGGGCGAAATGGGCGCTCTCACCGCTCGACATATGATCGAGCGGGGAGCCCGCAAGCTGGTGATCGCGAACCGCACGTTCCGGCGCGCCGAGGAGCTCGCCAGGGAGCTCGAGGGAACACCCCTGCCGCTCGACCGCCTCGAGAGCGCGCTCGCCTCGGCGGACATCGTGATCAGCTCCACCGGCGCGACCACGCCGATCGTGACCCGGGCGATGATGAAACCGATCCTGTATCAGCGGGGAGGAAAACCGATCTACATCATCGACATCGCGGTGCCGCGCGATTTCGAGAGCTCGGTCGGCGACCTGGATGGGATCTTCCTCCACGATATCGACGATTTGAACCTGCTGGTGGACAGCAACTTGCAGAAGCGCAGATCGGAGATTCCCAGGGCGGAAACGATCGTGGAACAGGAGCTCGAGAGCTTCCGAAGCTGGCGGAGCTCTCTCACCGCGACCCCCATCATCAAACGTTTGCGCGAGCGCGTCGAGGAGTTGAGGGCCCAGGAGCTCGCTCGCCATGCCAAGCGCTTCTGCAGCGACGACCGTCTGCAGGCGGAGCTCCTGACCGAAAGCCTGGTCAACAAGATTCTTCACCCCCTGATGGGTCAGGTCCGGGCGTGGAGCGAGGAGGGCGCACTCGGCGCGCTTCGCATCGACACGCTTTACGAGGCCTTCGAGCTCGATCGAACCGACGAGCGAAAAAAAAGCTGACCCGGGATCATGAGGCCCATCCGCATCGGAAGCCGGGGAAGTCGCCTCGCGATCCTGCAAACCCGGGCCATCGAGGAAGCTCTTCGCGAGCGCGACCCCTCGGCGCGAATCGAGGTGGAGGTGATCGAGACGCGGGGCGACCGGATCACGGATCGTGCCATCGCCGAGCTCGGAGGATCGGGGCTCTTCATCAAGGAGATCGAGCGGGCGCTGCTCGACGACCGGATCGACCTCGCCATCCATAGCATGAAGGACGTGCCATCGGCCGTGCCCGAGGGGCTCGTCCTCGCCGCCACGACGAAGCGCATCGACCCTTGTGACGCGCTGGTCAGCCGGCGAGCGCTCGATCTCGATTCGATTCCCCAAGGCGCCACCATCGGTACGGGAAGTCCGAGGCGAAGCTCTCAGCTTCTCGCGCACCGGCCCGACCTCCGTATCGTCGACCTCCGGGGGAACGTGCCGACTCGCCTCGAGAAGTTCGACCGCTCGTCCTGGGAAGGGGTCGTGCTCGCCGCTGCCGGGCTCGTGCGGCTGGGACTGATGGCCCGCATCCGCTCGCGACTCCCGGTCGACCTGATGGTTCCAGCGGTCGGCCAGGGCGCCCTCGCCATCCAGGCGAGAACGGATGACCGCGCCATTCTCGAACGTGTCGAATTTCTGAACGACGACGAGACCGAGCGTGCCGTCGCGGCGGAGCGGGCGTTCCTCGGACGAGTGCAAGGAGGTTGCCAGCTTCCCATGGGCGCCCATGCGGTGCTCGATGGGGATGTGATCTTCCTGCGCGCTTATGTCGGCACGGTCGATGGCGCACGCTGCCTCCGCCGGCAGGCTCGGGGACCGGCCCAGCGGCCGGGAGACGTCGGCGCTTCCCTCGCCGAGACCATGCTCGACGCCGGCGCCGCGGAGATCGTCTCGGAATTGGGCAAGCAACGATGACCCTTCCCCCGCTTTCGGGACGGTGCATCGTCGTGACCCGGCCGCGTCATCAGTCACGGCCTTTCGCCGAGGCGCTTCGATCGCTCGGCGCGAAGGTCATCGAAGCCCCGGCGATTCGAATCGCGCCGCCCGCCGACTACCTCGCGTTCGACGAGGCGCTCGGTCGCCTCGCATCCTACGACTGGGTCGTTTTCACGAGCGCGAACGCCATCGAGACATTCTTCACTCGATTGTCTCCGCGTACTCCCCCTCGAAACGTATCGTTCGCGGCGATCGGACCCG
>DASPGQ010000747.1 GCA_035620555.1 Vicinamibacteria bacterium | reverse complement strand
CGAATAGCCGACGCGGCGCTCGACGCGAACGTGTTCACCCAAAAGTAAAGACAGAGATGCAGAAAGCAAAAAACGTGAATGCAAAACAACGGGAAGAACTACTCAGAACGTTGAAAGCCCGTTCTGAGCAAAACATGAACCGCCATAAAGGCCTCGAATGGGCTCGGGTGCAAGAAAAGCTGGAAGCCAATGATGAAAAGCTGTGGTCGCTCAATGAAATGGAAAGGACTGGCGGTGAACCGGATGTTGTTGGTCATGATAAGAAGACGGGTGAATACATTTTCTGTGACTGTTCAGCGGAGAGCCCTAAAGGGCGCAGAAATGTTTGTTACGACCGCGAAGCACTGAAATCAAGGAAAGAACATAAACCAAGAGGCAACGCGATCGATATGGCCGCGGCGATGGGCATCGAGCTTTTGACAGAAGCGCAATATCGGGAGCTGCAGAGACTCGGAGACTTCGATACGAAAACGTCGAGCTGGGTGAAAACACCTCCTGATATCAGAAAACATGGCGGGGCCCTTTTTTGCGATCGCCGCTACGGCAGTGTCTTCGTGTATCACAACGGTGCGCAGTCTTACTTTGGCGCCAGGGGATTCCGTGGCTCGCTAAGGGTCTGAACTTGCATCTAATGAATCTCTTTCGTGTCGCCGCGGTGGTTGCCATCGCTGGCTGTGCGCGGACACCGCAGTCCCCTCTCGAGATCTACCCGGAGTACACACGCCTGCTCGTAGGGGACCAGATCCACTACACGGTCATGCACCGACAAGATGGCGCGCCGAGCTTCGTCGAAGACTATCGCCTGGAGAGCCGTAACCCCGCGGTGGTCCGGGTGGTCGATTCGATTCGGCTCGAAGCGGTGTCACCCGGGAGGTCCGAGGTGCTCGTGCGCAGTGACGTCGGCGAACGGGTTCTCTCGATCGAGGTCGAGCCGGATGCGAGGCCGCCGATGCCCACGACACATCACACCGAGGTCGATAGGATCGCCGGCACGGAGCTGCTCTTCGTCGGCCACGCCAATCTGGACGGCTGGGATCACACCGCGGTCGCCAAGCCTGGAATCGATCGGCTCGTGCGCGAGTTCAAGACCCGCGGGCATCCGGTCGTCTACTTCGTGAGCCAAGACTACCCGTTCTGGTACACCGAGGACCGCGAGCCCGATCTGGCGGTCGTCAGCGAGGGGCAGGAGCACGAGATCGTCGTCGACGCCGAGCGGGTCGTGTTCAGCGGCGGCGATTTCATCGTCTGCACGCTTCGGAACGCCCAGATGACGCTGCACGGCCTGCTCAACGCCGGCGTTCGCGACCGCGTCCATTTCGTATTTCCGGCAGACGCGATCTGGACGGGATATCAGTCTCCTCGGAAGTATCCCGCCCCCATGACATCCCTCGATCGCCTCATGTCGGAGCGGTCCTCAGCGCAGGAGCGATACGAGCAATTGGTAGCTCCGTTCCTGGATCGACTGTTTGACGAGTTCCCGGCTGGTGGCTATCCGGAAATCGCGCCGGTGCCACCGCTGAAGGAGCTCGTCGAAGGCTGGAGCGTCGAAGTCGCGATCGACCACACGTTCGTTCAAAGCTACCGGTCAGGCGATCCCAATAAGGTCATCCGCTTCGATTTTCTGCAAAAGCAGGGAGGCTAACGATGCAGCTGGATTCCGAAGGTCTCAGCATCTCCTCGGAGCCGGGCGCGACGGCTGACGAAATCGGTGCTGTGCGCGAGGGCCTGTATCAGTTCAACTTCGCCGTTACGGGACTGACGGAGCACCAGAACATCGCGCTGTTCGTGCGCGACCGCGATCGCGCCATCCAGGGAGGGCTCCTTGGCACCGTGTGGGGCGGTTGGCTTCACATCACCGACCTGTGGTTGGCTGAAGAGTTTCGCGGACGCGGTTTGGGTCGGCAGCTCCTCGCGAAGGCCGAGCGCGAAGCGGTGTCGAGCGGAGCCCGTGGGGCGTTCCTCAGCACGTTCGACTTCCAGGCGCCGGACTTCTACCGTCGTTTCGGCTACGAAGTGTATGCCACGCTCCCGGACTACCCGCCGGGGCACACCGACTACCACCTACGAAAGACATTCTGAGGTGGGCCAATGAGTGTACGCATCGTCAGGCTGGGTACGAATCGAAAACGCGGCGAAGGCCTGCGCATCGGTACCGTGAGACACCCGCCTCGCGGGGTCCCGAAGAGCCAGCACGCCGCGCAGAACTGGTACGATGTCTGGTTCCCCGAGCTCGCCCCGAGCGCTCAAGCCGTCAAGCTCGCGAAAGCAGCGAGCACCGAGCGGCAGTGGGCCGCGTTCGTGAAGAAATATCGCGCCGAGATGGCGGCTCCGGACAAGGTCCGGATCCTCGATCTCCTCGCCGCAATGTCACGCCAATCGAGCTTCTCGGTCGGGTGTTACTGCAAGGATGAGTCACGATGCCACCGGTCGGTTCTCCGCGAGCTCTTGAAGGAGCGCGGCGCTCGAGTCGAGTGAGCCGGAAGTGCGGCTCGGACGACGCGGCGACGAGCTGGAAATTCCGGTGGCCTTCGCTCTAAGCTTCTTCACGTGGGTGATTTCGGACGCGTGGATCCTCGTGACATGCCCACCCATTTCTTCTACCGGGCCCTCCACCTGGACTTCGAGAGCGCGGTCCGGGCCAATCCCGAGAATCAGAATTGCTCCATGTGTCCCCGGTATTGGTACGTCGACGCGGTCTTTCCATGCGACCGCTGCGGCGAGAAGTTCGGGTTCACCGCAGAGGAGCAGCACGTCTGGTACGAGGAGTATGGGTTCTGGGTCGACTCTCTTCCGAAACACTGCCTTTCTTGCCGGCGAGCGCTCCGCGAGCTGAAGGCCGCCCGCAAGGAGTACGATCGCCATGTCGAGGAAGCGCTTCGATCGGGCGACGCCGAGCTCAAGAAGCGCATCGCTCTCGTGATCGATCAGCTCTACGAGCTGGGCGGGGAGCTCCCGTCACGCATCAACGAGAATCGGCGGCGCCTCGCCCGTCAGCTCGAGCGAACGAAGCCGAGCGGGTAAGCGAGCCGAGGCCGTCGCGTGGAACGTAAGGATTGTCAGTACGTCGTGATCTTCCGGACCTCGTCGGCGGTGAGCCCTTCGACCATGAGGAGCACCCTCGGGGAATCGGCGCTCCCGCGGCGTTCACCGAGAAGGTTCCCGATGCCGTCCGTGCGCAAGTTGGACAACACCGGCTGCCACTCGCGCCGCAGAATGTCCCGAACCTCCCCCTCGAACCCCGGGACGCCGTGGGCATCGGTGAGATCGCGCAACAACTGTTCGGTCGCATCGAGAGTTTGCAGGAGCAGCATCGAACTCAGAAGGAAAGCAACGTTCATCATGGTGTTTCTCCGAAACGATCTGGGCAGCTCGATACGGGGGAATACCCAGCGTCCCCATACGACCGTTTAGCACATTCATGCCGAATCCGCCTCACGAGAAGTCCCACCTCCCCGTCGATTGACGGAGCTTTCAAGCGGCTAGGTATCATGTACCTGGGGCGCGGAAGAAGCTAGCATTTCACCGGGAGTGCTGGGTCTGCTAGCACTGGAGTGCAATGCTAGCACTGTGCTAGCATTGGGCATGGCAAGCATTAGTGTCAGAAGGATTGACGACGAAGTTTACGAGTTGCTAAGGATTCGCGCGGCGAAACACGGTGTCTCGATGGAAGAAGAGGTTCGTCAGATTCTCCGGCGCGCGGTTTCTGCTCCAGAGCGGCTGGGTGACCTCGCTCTCGAGTACTTCGGAGAGGACGGCGTCGATTTAGAACTGCCACCGCGAGGGCCTCACGAGCCCATGAGCGTCGATGAATGATCGTTCTCGATACGAACGTCGTTTCCGAGATGATGAAGCCATCGCCGAAACGTTCGGTGATCGACTGGCTGAACCGTCAGGAAACGACGACACTCTACTTATCGTCGATTTCGCTCGCAGAGATCGGCTACGGCCTCTACGCCATGCCGGATGGGAAACGGCGACGCTCGCTCGAGGCTCGCTTCGAAAAGTTCATTGCCGACGGGTTCGATCGGCGGATTCTGGGCTTCGACCTAGAAGCCGCACGTGCATACGGTGAGGTGATGGGACGCCGCAAGACGCTCGGTCGCCCGATGTCGATCCTCGACGGGCAGATCGCCTCGATCGCGCGAGCAAACCGCTTCGCGGTCGCTACTCGGAACGTGGATGATTTCGAGGAGTGCGGTGTGAGTCTGCTCAATCCGTTCGAAGAAGAGCAGGAGCGATAGGCCCTCAAAACAAAACTGGAACCGGCCTGACCGCTGTCTACGGCGTAATTGGCACGAGGCCCCATCCGTCGGCCTCGGTGAACTCCCGGGCGGCGAAACACCAGATCAACAGCCGCTTTCGCGTCCAGTAGTCCGGGTCTCGCTGAGCGCGCCTCAGGAGGTTGACTCGCGCTGGAGTCGCCCCGCTACCGCGCACCGCTACGAGGTCGAGCGGGACGCCGAGCTCGTACGCCAGTTGATCGACGAGACCCGAGCCCTTCGCATGCATGTCCTCACCTCCATGGAAAACGAGGTCGTGACTGTCCCCCACGAGCACGATCGGGCTCGCCGGATCGGGCTCGACCGG
>DASPGQ010000746.1 GCA_035620555.1 Vicinamibacteria bacterium | reverse complement strand
CCCGCGTTGGGGCTAACCTCCTTGCGCGCGAGGAAAGCCGGCTTCGCTCTCCCGTCCAGAACTCCGTCCATGTCGACGAAGAGCACCGAGCCCGATTGTCTTCGCTCGTTCGCGCTCCGCTCGATGTTGATCGCGGCGATGGTCCTTCCCCCTCGGTCCAGGATCACGGTGTTGTTGGGATCTACTCGAGGAATATTGTCATGATAGGCCGGCGGCGGGCTTCCTTTCTGAGCTTGGCATGCATCGGCCGCGCCGACCCCTGTGCCATCGAGCAGGCTCGGGTCGATGTCGAAGATGCAGAAAGTGAGGGGCTCGGGGACCTGGGTGGCTCCTCTTCGTAAATCGATGACAGAGATACCTTGCAGGGTGTGGGTACTCGCCTCGTTGGCCGTGACCGCGAACGTCCCATCCGGGCTCACGCTGAGCCCGTCGGGCTCCACACCGACCAGCCTCCCGCGCTCGTTCTTGAAGCCGAAAGGCAGGTGTACGACGCCTTCCAGGGAAAGAGCCCCGACTTCCTCGGGGGCTCGTGGCGAGCCGCCTCCGCTCGCGCGCGCCTCGATCAGTCTTTCGAGGTTGACTAGGGCTATGGAGGACTGTTCCTGGAGAGAGACGAGAGCGAGCCTCCCATCGGCGCTGAAAGCGACGGACTCGGGCTCGATGTCATCCCTTTCGAGTCGGGCTTCCTCACCGTCGAAGTAGGGAAGCATCGCCTCCCTGTCGACGACGGCCGCGAGGACGACATTGGAGGCGGCCTCGGAGGTGTCGTAGATCTCGATGGCGGCGCCTTTCTCGACCGCAACCACGAGCAGCCTGTCGTCCGGTGAAAGGCCAATCCCGTCGGCGCGGGCCTTCAAGTCGATCTTCTGTCCGACCTGTCCATCTCGCATCACGAGGAGGCAATTGACGTGATTCACATCGTCTTCGCGAATGTTGACGACAAAAAAGGACCCGTCGGAAGCCACGGCCACGTCGGTGATCTCTCCCCCGCCCAAGTCGGTCGCCATCGATTCGACGAAGGGCGTATCCGAACCGGTGTCGTGGCGAACGACCGCGACGCTCGAAACGAATGCGTCGCTCTTCCCTCGCGGAGCGTCCACGGGGCACGCGATATGTACGAACCGACCGTCGGGCGTCGCGTCGAGGGTCGTGCACTCGGACGGGCTCACGACGAATCGCGCCGCCTCGCTGATCGCGATGCCTTCGAGCACGACTTCGGTAGCCGCGCTCCTCGATTCCGGAGGAGGGGTGCTGCAGGCGAACCATCCCAAACAGGCGGCCACCATCGTCCGGGACCTGCCGTCGTACTTTGTATCCATGACTCCTACTCCCACACCTTTTTGGCAATCTCACGAACGGTCGAGTCGGTATCGACGTGTGGCGGGCAGGGACGCCTCGCAGCCTCGAGAACCGCGCTCGAGGCCGACGCTCACATCCTCGAGGAATCATAGAGTCGGTCCCATCGACGATCAAGAACAAAGCGTACGCCACCTGGCGTCGGCGTGACGCTCCATCGGTTTTTACGCCCTCGTTACTTGCTCGTTTCCTTCCGGTAACCACGCCCGCATCCGAATTTGCGACTATCCGTTCGTGATGCGTCGGTCTCGAGATTTCAAGACGGAGTCTCAGCGGGGGTATTCCCCGACAACTGAACTGTCGGCCTTCCCCCACGCACGAAGAGAGTCGCGGGACAAATGCGCCGGCGAGTAATATTCCACTTGTCAGAACGAGTATCGCGGATTACACTTGACATTCCTCAGCCGTGGCCCAACCTCGTCTCGAGGTAGTAGCGTATCTTGGGGGGCATATGCAGCGTCGGAACTACTTCTTCTCTATTTTTGTACCTCTTGCCTTCTTTTTGACGTTCGTCACTCAAGCGTTTGCACAGTCTGGCGAGGAGCCCGAAGAGCCCGCCGCCGAGGAGGCATCCCAACAGGAAGAAGAAGCGGAAGAGCCCATCGAGCGACCCCGGCTCCGGGTCGGTTTCATCGCCAGAGAAGACGTTCAGTTGGATGGCGTGCTGTCCGAGCCTGCCTGGGCGACGGCTGAGTCCAGCGAGAATCTGGTCGTGGTCGAGCCCGAGGAAGGCGGGGAGCCGGCGGGAGAGACCATCATCCGGGTTCTGGGCAATCCCGACGAGCTGATCATCGGCGTCGCCTGCCACGATCCCAATCCCGCGGGCATTGTCGCCTTTTCCAAAGCGAGAGACGACGAGCTCGACAACGAGGATCACATCACCATCGTCCTGGATACGTTTCTCGATAATCGCACTGGCTACGTGTTTGCCATCAATCCCAATGCTGCCCGCTTCGATGGTCTGGTGATTTCCCAGGGCGAAGACGTGAACAGCGATTGGGATGCCGTCTGGGAAGCGAAGACTACCCGAGACGAAGAAGGTTGGACGGCGGAGATCCGTATTCCCATCAAGAGCATCGGTTATCGAAAAGGGCTCATCAACTGGGGCTTCAACCTCGAACGGCGGGTGCAGCGTCTGCAGGAGACCAGCCGCTGGTCCGGCGCCAGCCAGGATTACGAGGTCGCGCAAACGAGCCGTGCCGGACTCCTGACCGAGCTTCCGGACTTCGACTTCGGCTGGGGCTTGAGCATTCGTCCCGCCATTACCGGGGGCGCCTCCAAAGAATCTCCCGACGCGGATCGGGAGCTCACCGGCGACCCGAGCCTCGACGTGACTCAGAGACTCGGTCCCAATCTTCTGTCGTCGGTAACGGTCAACACGGATTTTGCCGAGACCGAAGTGGACGCCCGTCAAACCAACTTGACGCGATTCGAGATTGAGTTCCCGGAGAAGCGGACGTTCTTCCTCGAGGGGTCGGATATCTTTCAATTCGGCTGGGGCCTGGACGAAACCATGGTACCTTTTTACAGCCGTCGCATCGGCCTCCTGTTCGAAGAGGGAGAAGGGGGGGGCGACGGCCTCCAGATCCCGATCGACGTCGGCGGCAAAGTGAACGGCCGGGTGGGCAATACCAACGTCGGCGCGCTCGTGGTGCGGACGCGCAACGTGTCGGGTCTCGACCTCGGGGAGGCGACCATGGGCTCGGTACGCATCCGGCAGAACATCCTGGCGGAATCTTCCGTCGGCATGATCGCCACCGCGGGAGATCAAATCGGCCGGACCGGGAGTTGGTTGACGGGAGCGGACTTTCGTTACCAGACGTCGGAATTCCGCGGAGAGAAGAATCTCATCGCCAGCTTTTTCGGGGCGACTACCAACCGTGAGGATTTCGAGGAGCGCAAAAACGCCTACGGGTTCTCCGTCGACTACCCCAACGACTTGCTGGATATGTCGATCACCTCCACCCGTCTCGACGACGGCTTCGACCCCTCGCTCGGTTTCGTGCCTCGAAGCGGCGTGCATATCTGGGAAGGGGGTGTGGATTTCGCTCCCCGGCCCAACTGGGCACTCGTGCGGCAGATGTTCCACGAGGCGTCGTTCTATCTCGTCAACGATCTGGAGAATCAATGGGAGAGCTACCACGTGGGTATCGTTCCGGTGAACTGGCTCCTCGAGAGCGGCGACAGCTTCGAGGTCGGCTGGTCGCCCGAAGGGGACCGGCCCGACGAGGATTTCGAGCTCTTCGAGAGCGAGGAAAAAGTCGTGACCGTCGAAGCGGGCTCCTACACCTGGAACCGTTACCACGTTGCCGGAGCTCTGGCGGACAAGCGCCGGGTGAGCGGTGAGCTCCGATACGCGTTCGGTCAATTCTACGGGGGCGATCTCGAGTCATTCATAGGAACGCTCTTTCTGAACTGGCCTCTCATCTCGGTGGAGCTCGGAGCCGAGCGCAACATCGGTTCGCTTCCGGATGGAGACTTCACGCAAAACTTGTACAGCGGCCGGTTCGCGGTCAAGGTATCCGCGGATCTGAATTTCAGCAGCTTCATCCAGTACGACAACGAGAGCGAGTCGCTGGGAACGAACACCCGGATGCGCTGGACGTTCGATCCCCTCGGGGATCTGTTCGTCGTCTACAACCACAACCTCCAGCGCTCGCTCAGCGACCCGATGACCCGGATCTGGGAATACGATTCCAACGAGCTGCTGGTGAAGCTCCAGTACACCTGGCGGAACTAGATCCGAGCTCCGTTCAGATTCGAGAAACGTTGAAAGGGGCAACCGATCTCCAGTGGGAACAGCAACTCTAGGCCTACGGTTCGGCGGGGTCTTTTTGTTCCTGAGCGTCTGCGTCTCGGCCGACGACGAAGCCCGGGATTCGACTCTCGGTGCTCGAGCGGCGACCGCGAGCCCGCAGGAAGCGACTCCGGAGCGCCCCGAGCCCTCACCCAACTTCTTTCGTCAGATCGGTAGAGATTTCGGGGACGTCTTTACGAAAAAAGACAATCTTTTCGTCCTCGCCGGGGGCGGCGGCGCGAGTCTTGCCGCCAGTACCCTCGACGATGAGATCGCGAACGGCAGCTTCAACTCCGAGATCAACGGAGGGACGGGACTCGACAACGCCTTCGAGGCGGGCGAGATCCTGGGTGGCGCTCTCGTTCAAGTTGGCGGCGCCGCTGCAATCTGGGGTGTGGGGAAGCTCGCGTCGAGCCCAGGGGCCGAGACGCTCGGCCGCGAGCTCGTGCGCGCGCAGATCGTCACCCAGTCGCTCACGTTCGGCCTCAAAGTGGCCGTATCACGCGAGCGACCCGACGGATCCAATCAGCGATCGTTTCCATCGGGCCACGCGTCCGGGACTTTCGCGACGGCGACGGTGCTCCATCGACGCTACGGATGGAAAGTCGGCGTTCCCGCCTATGCGGTGGCGGGCTACGTGGGTGCTTCCCGCCTGAACGAGGGAGCCCATTACCTCAGTGACGTCGTCTTCGGGGCGACGGTCGGGATCCTGGTGGGTCGGTCGTTGTCGCTCGAGATCGCCGATTCGCGAATCGAGATCGGCCCGATGGCGACCCCCGGTGGTTTTGGAGTCCAGGCGCGGCTAGTTCGCTGATAAGCCGCTAGCCTGGAACCTTCTCCGAGACTTCCTCCCACTCCTTCTCGAGCGCCACGAGCTCCCGTTTGAGTTTTTCGTGGGTCGAGACGATGGGCTCGGAGGCGATCGGGTCGTCGTAGAAACCGGGAACGCTCATTCGAGCCTCGAGACTCTCGATTCCGATCTCGGTCTCGGCGATCCGCTTCTCGAGCTCCTCCACTCGCTCCTGGAGCGCCCGGGTTTTGTTCTTCGACAGCGTACCCGCGGGCAGATTCGGCGGTGCCGCTTCGACCGGCTCGTCCTCTTCTTCGAGCTCGAAGCGAGGAAGCTCGGGGGCCGGCTCGGGCTCGAGCGCGCGTGCCTTGGCACGCAGAAAGTCCGGATAGCCGCCCCAGTGAAGCTCGATCCCGCCATTGCCAACCTCGGCAACTTTCGTGGCGAGCTGGTCGAGAAAGTAGCGATCATGTGAGACGAAGACGAGCGTGCCCTGGTAAGCCTTGAGGGCGTCGAGGAGGATTTCCTTCGAGTCGAGGTCGAGATGGTTGGTCGGCTCGTCGAGGAGCAGGACATTCGCGGGTCTGAGCAGGAGCCGAGCGAGCGCGAGACGACTCTTCTCGCCTCCCGAGAGCACCTTGACCCGTTTGTCGACGTCGTCGCCCTGGAAGAGAAACGCACCCAGGATGTTCCGAAGCTTGGGCACCATGTCGATGGGTGCGCCCTCGGCCAGGTTCTCGAGGACCGTACGGTTCGGGTCGAGATCGTATCGATCCTGGCTGAAATGAGCGCGCTCGACGTTGTGTCCGGGTTTCACCGCCCCAGAGTCCGGCGGCTCCACTCCCGAGAGAAGCCTCATGAGCGTGGACTTGCCCACCCCATTGGGGCCCACGAGCGCGAGCCGCTCTCCGCGCTCGACGACGAGCGACGCGTCGGCGAACACACGGTTGCCTCCGTAACTCTTGTAGATGTTCTCGAGCTCGATCACGACTCGGCCCGAGCGAGGCGGCTCGGGCAGCCGGAGTCGCATGAGCTTGCGTTCGGGAGGGAC
>DASPGQ010000745.1 GCA_035620555.1 Vicinamibacteria bacterium | reverse complement strand
TCCGTATCGGAGCGCCCACCGCTGTCGGTGATGGAGGCGGAGATCAGGTGCGTGCCAAGCGACAACGTGGACGTGGAGACCTGAGCTCCCGTTCCAATCCCACCGTCGAGGTCGGACGTCCAGCTCAGGGATGCGGAAAGGTCTCCGTCTTCGACGTCTGAAGCCGTGCCCGAAAAGGTGATTTGCGCGCCGACGCCAAAGGACGAGCCGTCCGGGGGAACCGTAATCGTCACCGTCGGCTTGAAGTTGGGATCGATCTCGACGTCTACCAGTACGGTATCTTCGGCGACGAGCTCGCCGTCGTCGGCCGAGAGACGAAGCTCGTAAGTCCCTTCCGCGTCGAAGAACGCGGTCGGGGTCGGCGAGCTCGCGTCGTCGAAAAAGACGGTGCTGGGTCCGGAAATCTGGGTCCAGGTCACGAAGAGGTCGCCGGTCGGCACGCCGTCGTCGGTCGCCATCCCGTTGAGAAGAACACCGTCGTCGACCGCCACCAGCAGGTCGGGACCAGCGTCCACGCAGGGTCCCTGATTGTAAGGCATCGCTCCCGGTGGCCACGGGTTCCGCTCGAGCACGAAACTACCATTCGCAGTGACCGTCACGTGGACCGGCGGGGCGTTGAGGTCGCCTCGTTCGACCTGCACCCGCAAGACGTTTTGTTCGGGAAGGGGATGGTCCTCGATCCAGGAATGTCCGTTGCCGTGGATGAAGAGGATTCCTTTGCCAAATGCGCTCGCGGCGGCTCGAAATTGGCTCTCGAAGGGACTGCCGTTGGGGTCGTCGTGGGAGAAAATCACGGCGGCGCGCACCCCATTGCCGTGGGTCTGAAACTGTTGGTTCACCCAATTGGCGTCGTCTTGAAGCCGCGCGTCTTCTTCCTGAGAGCTCAGACCTCCACTCACTTTGTTGATGCCGACGAAGAGCACTCCGCTCTTCACGAAAGCGAAGTTCTCCGTCCGGACTGTTTGCACCTCGACCGCCGGGGTCCCGCAGAAGTTCTGCTCCAGCCTCAACAAGTGAGTCACCCAGAATGCCCATGCCTGGGTGGGGTTCGAGCAGTCGTTCCATTCGTTGTCGCCGGGAATGATGAAGGCGGGAATCGCAAGAGTCTTCATGATGCTGGCCGTATCCGCGTACCAGCTCTCTGTGCAGGTTCCGCTCGACGACTTGATATCGCCGACATGAACGAGGAATTCGGAGGGGCTGAACAGGTTGTGGTTGTCCATGTGGCTTTGGAGCTCGGCCTTCTCCCCCTCGGAGTAGGGAACGTCTCCGATCACCGAGAACGTGATGGGGTCGCCCTGACCCCACGCCGATTCGCCGACGCCTAAAGAAGCCGCTACCAACACCGACAGAGCAAAGATCGACGCTCCAGAGCTGCGAACCCCCATTGATGAGGCGCCTTTCCGGGAGGCCTGCTCCGGGTTTGTAGCCTAAGATGTTGATAAGGAGGGTGTAATGTATATACGCTCGCTCGCAAGAGAAGTCAAGATGTCCCGCGTTAATTCTGAGTTAACTCGGGTCGTCACCGAGATGCGGCGTGTGGGCTCTCGTCGCCGTGCCGGTACACGAAGCGTTCCATCTCTCCGTGGATGCGCCACACCGTCTCGGCACTCGGTCTCCGGGTGATGCGGGAGACCGCCCAGGCGACGGCAAGGTTCGCTCCGAGACCCCAGACGCTACCGTGCGTTCCGAGTGGGTTCGGCCAGACGACCAGGGTCGAAAAGAGAACCGTAAGCCCCGCCGCGATCCCCGCGAGAACCCCCGCGCGGGTGAGCATGCGTCTCGTGGGAAAACAGACGTTACAGACGGCGGGGGCGAGCTGCAGGGCGCCCGAGCCCGAGATCGATACGAGCACGACGAGGAGCTCGAAGGTGTGGACCGCGAGCAAGTAACCGACGACTAGGAGCGCGAGGACGAAAACGCGCCCGGCTTTGACGTAGTGGGCCTGGCTCTGGCCCGGCAGAACATAGCGCTGGTAGAGGTCGCGCGTCAGTACGGTCATGTTAGCGTGGAGGATGGAATCGAGAGTGGACATGGCCGCCGCGGCGGCGCCGGCGAGGATGAGGCCCGACAACCACGGAGGGGCGTAACGAAACAAGAGCTCGGGAAAGACACGATCGGGGATCTCGATATCGGGCAGGACGAGGGCCCCGCCCAGCCCTACGAAGGCCGCGGGGATGTAGAGCGTCACGAGATAGATCGGCGTCGTCGCGCCGAGCCATTTGATGGTGTTCTCGGATGCTGCGGTGTAGTAACGGATCATCATTTGCGGCATGAACAACACACCGCAGAGCGACACCATCATGCCGAACCACATGCCGGGGGTGAAGTATCCGTTCGGTCCGGGGAGGGTCAAGAGATCCGGCCGCTCGGCCGCCACGCGACGCCACAGCGCCAGTGGCCCCCCGAAGATCTGGTATGAAAGAAACAGCGCCCCGACCCAGATGGCGACGTACATCCACACGCCCTGGACGACGTCGGTCCAATAGACGGCGCGCAGCCCCCCCATCACGAGATACAGGGCCGCCACTACGAGGAGGATCAGCGTCCCGATCTCGAAGGAGATCCGATCTCCCGAGGCCACCGCGATGATGTATCCGAGACCCTGCGCTTGAACTTGTATGTAAAGAATCGTGAATAGGACCGAGACCAGGGCCACGGTCACCCGCACCGCCTCGCTCTCGTAGAAGTCGGCGAGCAAATCCGCGGGGGTCACATAGCCGAACTTCTTGCCGAGCGCCCAGATGCGGCTTCCCAGGACATAGCTCGAGGCCCCGACGAGAATGGTCCAGGTGCCGGCGTCCCAGAAGCCGATGCCGTGGGTGTAGAAGAATCCACTGGAGCCCAAAAAGGCGAACGCCGAGTGGTAAGTGGCAACGACGGTGAGGTAGAGCACCACGATGCCGGCTTTGCGTCCGTAGAGGAAGAAATCCTCGACATTGATCGCGAGCTTGCGATTTGCGACCAGTCCAACGCCGAGCGTCACCAGCAGATAGAGAGTAACGAGTCCGGTGGAGATGACGGCGGGCTCCATCTTCATCCGCTGCTAGAGACGTCGATGATGGGCGAAGAACAAAACGAGAATGAGAGCGAGGTAGACCACGAACAGATACGCGTAGAGGAAGGGCTGGCCCAGCAGCCAGGGTTCCACCCGATTGGCAAGCCAGTAGAGGATTGGCGGTTCCGCGAGAGCGAAGAGTAAGAGGAATGCGGTCAGAGCTACGCGACCGTCACGGGTTCGTGGTACGAAATGATTCTCGAATCTCGGGTAGTCCATGGGCTCGCGCCGAGGCGCAAAGTATCATGGTTCCCGTGGGGACGAGCGACGTAAAGATCGTGGGAGGCGGCCCTGCTGGTGCGAGCGTCGCCTTACGCTTGTCGCAGTTCGGTTTCTCGGTGACCCTGTTCGACGAGCCATCGAGTCGACGTCAACACGTGGTCGAGAGTCTGCCCGCGAGCATCCGCATCGTTTTCGTGGCGCTCGGGCTCGAGCTTCCGCCCCGCGTCGTCGTCAACCGGCCGCCGGAGCACCGCGTGTACTGGGGCGGGGTTGAAGGCGTTTTCCCCTGGGAGATGACGGGAGACGAAGCGTCGCTCCTGGTCTCGAGGGGGGCCTTCGACGCGTTTCTGCGCGAGGCGGCCGAAGCCGCGGGCGTGCAATGGATCTCGACGCGGGAGACGGTACGGGGCACGCATCCCTTCGTCATCGACGCCTCGGGAAGAGCCGGTCTTCTCGCACGACACCATCGCATCTATGAGCGCGCTCGCACTCTCGCCTATACGGCGCACTTCGGGACCCAGGAGCCGTCGCCGGCAACGGTGATCGAAGCTTTCGACGACGGCTTCGTTTGGTCGGCTCCGCTTCCGAACGGTCTGCGAGATGTGACCCTCTTCGTCGACGCAGAGAGCGGGAGGGCGCCATACGACTCGTTCCTTGCAAAGGCTCCCCATTGCGCCGGGCTCGTCGCCGATGCGCCCCGCGCGAGCCCCGTTATCGGGACGGATGCGACGCCTTATGCTTCCCGGCGCTACTGCGGACCGGACTTCCTTCTGGTCGGTGATGCCGCGTCGTTCCTCGATCCGCTTTCTGCCCACGGAGTTCACAAGGCGATGGACGGCGCGCTCGTAGCCGCGGCCGTCGCGCGTACGATCCTCGAGCGGCCGTCATCCGTGTCCCTGGCCACGTCGTTCTACGAGGACCGCGAAGATCGCATCTATCGAATGACTTCCGAACGGCTGC
>DASPGQ010000744.1 GCA_035620555.1 Vicinamibacteria bacterium | reverse complement strand
AAGTGAAGAAGAAGGATTTCGACAAGCTCGTTGCAAGCATCAAGCAGGCCGGCAAGATTAAGCGGGGAAAGTCGAGGCCCTCGCGGGTGTTTCGGTTTAGGCCTGCCGACATCAAGGCGATTCGAGAGAAGATCGGCGTTTCACAGTCGGAGTTTGCGTTGATGATCGGCGTCAGTGTTTCAACGCTGCAGAATTGGGAGCAGGGACGACGGCAGCCAGACGGGCCAGCTCGCGCACTACTAAAGGTGGCCGCAGAGAACCCGGAGGCTGTCGCTGAGGCGCTCACCGCTTGAGCGCCAATGCGAGAACCGGATAACCAGGGGATGAAGCTGAGAAAGTCCGCCGCCGTTCTTGGACGCGCGGACTTCGCAGGTTTAGACCGGAATGATTTGGCTTGGTGAAAGGCGAGGCTATCTTACCGACTGGTCTACGCAGCTCTGGGTGCGAGCGACCGGCAGGAAGCTACACGTTCAAGAATATCCATGGCTCGAGGGTCCGGTTGGTCCCACCCGGGGCATAGGCGCCGGTTTCTTCGAGGAGCTGGCCCGCCGAGAGAGGCTTCATATCCGGACGGGAGACCAAACGCTTGGAATTATCCCGGACTTTGGTGTTCTCCGGAGCGAATCGTTCGATCCTAGTCAGGTTAGTAAGGGAGTCGCCGCGTTCTACGAGCAGACTTCGTTGTTCGAGCTCGAAGCGTGGTCCCAGTGGTGCGGGGCGTTTCGTCCTTTTGGGGGACTCTTAAGGGTTCTGTTCAGTCGCCGACTTCAGCAGCTTAATGTGCCGCTATCAGGTCTTGACACGAGTCGAGGAGTTACAAACGAGGTTTGGCATCTCGTGGAGCCCGGGTCAGGCCTACGTAAGTATTCGGTGTGGATCCGACACATGGTAGGTACTCGGGACGTTCTCTACGCCGGCAGTTACACTCCGTGCCGGGTCCCTGGGTACGACGGCGTTTGCCTGAAAGTCGTATTCCCACTCCCCAACGGAAACGCGCTCGTCATCATGCGTCCCGAAGCGCATCCGGATGGATCGCTTTCGCTAATTTCCCAAGGCGATTCGTTCGGCTTTCCCGGCTTCTACTTCGTTGTCTATGGGAACGACAAAACCATCTGGGCACGATACGTCCGGACTATGCAGGAGAGTATTCGTGTGTACGAGTGCGAAGATGGGGAAGCTCGGGCGGACCATACGCTCAGAATCTGGGGGTTGATTTTTCTGCGCCTCCACTATCGTTTGCGGCGGCGCAACACGTCCTAGTAATGAGTGCTTCAATTCCACGACAGCGTAAATTAAAGACAGCATTCGAGTGGGGAAGGCGTATGGCGAAACGGAAGGATGAGCTCGAGATTGAAGTTCTCGAACTACCAGCCGAGGGCCGAGCAGAGCTAGCCCGTCGTCTCACCTCGAATCTTCAGTCGGCTCCCGCGAGCGACGCGTAGGCGCTGAAGTAATCGCCAAACCTCGAGCACCCGAAAGCGATGAGTCCCGCGGCAACGCAGGCGCAGGCTACTTTCCCGAAGCGGCCGCCGTCCGCGAGACGGTGCAGGGCGATTCCCGCCGTGGTCGCGACCAGCGGGCCCACGAAGAGAATCTCCTTCAGGTCCTTGAACAGATCGCCGAACAGCACCCTCATCGACGACAGGATCGCGAAAGCGAGACCATAGGCGAGCATAACGAGATAGCCGTCGTTACGGTGGTCGCGCCGCAACACGAGGAAGCCGGCGAGCGCCAACGGAGGAAATCCGTAGCCATAGAAGAGCTCGAGTCTCATCAAGGCTGACGCGAAGCGCTCGGTGATCGGTACGGCGATCGCGCTCGTTCCGGTCAAGAGGCCCGGCAGAATCTCTCGAAAGAAAGTCATAGCGAAGGAGGCGTAGAGCAGGAGGATCGTCGCGACCGCGGCAAGGCCCCAAGTCAACCAAGCCGGTCTCCACCGCTTGTCGGCCAGGCCGAAGAACACGGCGAAGGCGCTGAGGTTGAACAGGCTGGAGACATAAACGAGGAACGAGGCGAACGTCAGCGCTCCGAAACGAATCCAGCCAAGGATTCGAGACGGCTCGCGGGCCGCGGAAGCGGCGGCGACGATCGCAACCGTGTCCAGGAGATGTCCCAGGATCGTGGGCCACATCGCGAGAAACAGACGACTGTTGGTTACCGGAAGAAACGCCGCGAGCAGGGCGGCGAGCACTGCCGGCCCGGGCCCAGCGAGGGTCGCGGCGAGAGCGTACACGCCGACCACTTCGAGCGCGGCCGCGGCCAGGGACACCTGCTTGAGCGCCTCTTCGACCGCGGATCGCTCGCGTGGCAGCCACGCGAAGGGGACGAAGAACATCGGGGAGTAGGGAAAGACGTAGTCCTTTCCGGCGACGCGCCGGGGATAGGCGGTGCGAACGGTCTTCTGCGCTTCGATTCCGCGCTCCACGATGCCGCCCTCCGCCTCCCCGAAGGCGAAGACGTACCTCTGGTGGTTCCGCACGTCGGGAGAGAAATAGCTCGGGTGAAAAATCCCTGCCCCTTTGAGAGCGTATCCCGCAAGGAAGATCCAGACGAGCCAGCGAGCCGAGCGGTCGCGCCGGGTGAGTCGAAGTCCGATGGCGACGATCGCCGTCAGCGCGAGTGCTGGAAAGGTAATCGCCGACGTGACGTGGACCATTCCAAAAGGGTCGATGGCATAGAACGAAGCGAGGAGCACCGACGCGATGGCCCCGGCGGCAAAGGCAGCGCCGAGGCCGAACCCGGCGATGAGACTCACGGCGAGAACGCCGACCGACCAGGAGCGAGGCTCGATTACGGAGTACGGAAGGTTCCAACTCGCGCTCTCGAGGATGAGCCAGTCGATCGGGATTCCCAGCGCGCTCGCGTCGGGATCCTCCGTCCAGATCTCCACGATGCAGCGGCCGCCTTCGTGCCGCGCCTCGAGAGTCTCCGTCCGAAACCTCCCCGGCCTCGCTCGAAAGGCTCCGGCCTGACGGGTACCCACGAAAATCCGCACGTTCGCGTAGCTATCGAGAAATCGCGCGTAGCGCAGGCGGAGCCTTACGTCCTGCGGGGCGGATTGAAGCGGAATCTCGATGCGCGCCCGAGGCCCGGTCCAGCGAAAGCTCAGCGGGAAACGCTCTTCGCTTGCCGTGAATCCGCTGAGGTATTCCCCGGTCGAGGGACCGACGTCGAAGCGGACCGGACCACGGGCCAGAGAGCCCAAACGGAGGAGCGCTTCGGCGAGGACCAGAAGGGCTGCTGCGGCGCCAGCAGTGCGCGCGAGTCTAGATCGGTGAATCCAGTGCTGCGCGGGCTCCGTGCTCATGAAAACGCGAAATTTGGGAACCAGATCATCAGAACGGCGGTCTCGCGAAGCGCGTGCCCGCAGGAAATCTCAACCGGAAATGGAGCTCCAGGATCTCGAGCAGATGCTCGGGATCGCGCACCGTCTCGGTTGCCCTGGTCCGGAAGTGGTCGCTGACGACAAGCTCCCGGTTGCGCAGGATCGCTCTCTCACCCTGTCGGTTCCGCTGAGCGGTCAAGTTCTGCACGAACGGGGATTCAGGATGCGTGCTCGTGTAGTAGTTCGCCATCTCGAAATCGACCGGATAATGGGGCTCGAGTGTGAAGGCATAGAGGTCCATCCAGGACCGCTCCGCGGTTCCCTCGAGCACCCACACGTCCTTCTCGCGTCTCAATCTGTGGTGTCCCGAGACGACCCCCACCTCGAGCGGGAGCGGGTGCAATGGTCCGTCCGCCCCGAAGCCGACGTCGACGACGAACGAATCTGCGCCCACATCCACCCGCAAGAGCATGTGAGTACGCGCTCGTACCGAAGTCGTGCCCACGCGAACCCGCGCCGCGAGCGGCGTCACGCGAAAGCCGAGACTCTCGAGAACGGCCGAGAAGAAAGTGTTCTGCTCGAAGCAGTAGCCGCCCCGCCTCTCGGCGACGAGCTTTCTCTGAAGCGTCTCGACGTCGAGGACAATGGCACGTCCGAGAAGAATGTCCAGGTTCTCGAAGGGAATCGCTGCGAGGTGTGCTTCATGAAGGGCGCGGAGCACGTCGACCGTGCTCTCCGCCGGACCGTCGTACCGGATTCGCTCGAAGTAAGCTTCCAGATTAACGCGATTCACGGCTCAAGCCCGGGCGACGATCTCCGGCATCTCGGCAAAGGCCTCGGAGCCCGATGGAATACAAATGAGCGTCGTCACGCCCGCTTCCCGCCACGCCCCGAGCCGGTCGACGATGCGTTCCTTCGGTCCGCAAAGAGCGACCTCGTCCACGAGCCCGTCGGGGACCGCCGCGACGGCTTCTTTCTTCTTGCCGCCGAGATAGAGTTCCTGGATCTGCTCGGCCTCTTTCTCGTACCCATAACGTCTCGCGAGATCGTTGTAGAAATTCTTGCCCTTGGCGCCCATCCCCCCAACGTAGAGGGCGAGGTTTGGCTTGACGGCATCCAGGCACTCTTGAACGTCATCGCCGAGCGCAACGTGGACGGTCGGGGCGACGTCGAACGTGCGCTGGGGCATTTCGCCGAAGAGCCGAGCGTTTCTGGGCGCGAAGAAGATGGGAAGCCAGCCGTCGGCGATCTCGGTGGCGAGGGCGACGTTCTTCGGTCCTATCGCGGCGAGGTAGATGGGGATATCCGGCCGAAGGGGTGGCATCATCAGCTTGAGCGGTTTTCCGAGACCCGTGCCGCCATCCAAGGGAATGCGATACGTCTTTCCCGCGTAGGTGAGCGGTTGTTTCCGGGCAAGGATCCTGCGAATGATTTCCACGGCGTCGCGTGTGCGGGTGAGCGGTCTTCCGTAGGGCACGCCATGCCAGCCCTCGACGACCTGGGGCCCCGAGACACCGAGGCCCAAAAGGAGCCGCCCGTTGCTCAGCCGGTCGAGCGTGGCCGCCGTCATAGCGGTCAATGCCGGGGAGCGCGCCGGGATTTGCAGGATGGCCGTCCCGAGCTCGATGCGCTCGGTCGAAGCGCCGATCCAGGCGAGAAGGCTCACGGCGTCCGAGCCCCAGGCCTCGGCGACCCACACGGAGTCGTAACCGAGCTTCTCGGCCTGGACGGCGAGCGGCACGAGGTCGAGGTTCGCCGACGTGAGAAAGCCGAGGCTCAGCCCGAGCTTCATGACTTTCGCTTGCCCGCCGCGATTCGATCCCGGAGGGGCCGCCTCGGCGGCCGCGCGGCTTTCGGCTTCCTGGGAGCAACCCCGAGCTTCGGGCACAAGGATTCCACGACGCAGTGCTCGCAGTCGGGGTTGCGGGCGAAACAGACTCGACGACCATGGTGGATGAGGATGTGGCCGAGATCGATCCAACGCTTTCGCGGGATGAGCTCCATCAGCTCCGTCTCGACCTGCTCGGCGGTCTTTCCCTCGGCGAGGTTCAAGCGATGGGAGAGGCGGAACACGTGGGTATCGACCACGAATCCGTCGGCAATGCGGAAAGCGGTTCCGAGAACGACGTTGGCGGTCTTGCGGGCGACGCCGGGGAGGCCGACGAGCTTCTCCATCGTCTTCGGTACCTCGCCGTCGAAATCCGACGCGATCTTCTGCGCCGCGCCGCGAATGGATTTGGCCTTGTTCCGAAAAAAACCGGTCGAGCGGATCAGCTCTTCGAGCTCGGCGGGGTCCGCCTCGGCGAAGTCTCTTGCGGTCGGGTAGCGGGCAAACAGCTTGGGGGTCACCTGGTTGACCCGGGCGTCGGTGCACTGGGCCGAAAGGATGGTCGCGATCAGGAGCTGCAGAGGGTTCTCGTGCTCGAGCGCGCATTGGGCCCCCGGATAGGCCTTTTCGAGCCGACGAACGATCGTGCGGCTACGACGTTTCTTCTCGGCCCAGGTCTCCTTACCCTTCCCGCCGCCCAAAAGCTTTCAGACCTCGACGAGAATGTCGTCGCCTTCCACCTTGACCGGAAACGTGGCGACCTTGACATCGGCATCGAAGAGCGACTGTCCGCTGCAGATGTCGAACTGCCAGGCGTGCCAGGGACAGGTCACCACGTTGCCCTCGAGAAGCCCCTGCCCGAGAGGTCCTCCCTGATGGGCGCAGGTATTGTCGGTCGAGTAGAGCTTGCCTTCGACGTTGTAGATCACGATCTGCCTTCCGCGGACTTCCGCGGTCTTCAGCCGACCGGAAGGCAGCTCGGTCTTCGATCCGACCCGGATCCACTCGGACACTTCGCCGTCTATCTTATCCTTTCGTGCCGATGGCGGCGTAGTCCTGCTCGCCGAAGAGGAGAGCGTTCAGCTTCTCGAAGTTCTGCTTGAGCGCGCGCTCGCCCTCGAGGACGGGTAATAGCTTCGTTCGCTCGGAGACGGGGCTCGAGTAGCGGATCTCGACTTCCCGAAAACCTGCCGCGCGCATCATGAAGTCGAGGGTCTCGGGATGGAGCGGTCTCTCGTGGGTGAGATCGCGGAAATAGGCCTCGAGCAGAGCGATGAGGCTTCGGGGATTCACGGTCTCCACGATGATCCGCCCCCCTCGACGCAGCACTCGGTGGCTTTCGACGAGAAGCCGCTTCATGTCCTTCGGGGGTAGATGCTCGATGAGCTGCGCGGCGAAGATTCCTCCTGCCGAACCGGGTGTCGATGTGGCCAGGAACGAGAGCACCTGGCCATGCGTTGCCTCGAGCCCCTTGCGCTCGCATATCTTCACCATATCGACGTTGCTGTCGACACCCTGCGCGCCGATTCCAGCATCTCGAAGGAGCTCGAGGAACTCACCCCTACCGCAGCCCAGATCGATGACGGGGGCGCGTTGCTCGAACAAGGGTACGTAGTCGGCGAAACGAGCGCGAAGCTCCTCAGAGCTTCCCCGATATCGTTCCTCGAAGGCGACGTAGTGTGCTTCCTCGAGCCGCTCGCGCTCGATGGCGACGGGTTTATCGACCGCTTGGATCTCGGAACGGGCGAGGGCGAGATCCGAGCTCATCCCGGCGAGTCGTTCCTGGACGTTCGCGATGCCGAGGCGCACACTCTGAAGCCGCTTGTCCATCGCATCGAGGAGCAGGTCCATCCGACGGTTGCCGAGAGAGGCGTAGAGCCGGTCCTTGGCGTCCGCTAGCCGGTCAATTCGTTGTGAGAATCTGACGAGCGTCGAGGCGAGCTCCGCTTGACGCGCGGCCACGGCGTTCGAGCTATCGGCGAATCGATTGAGGAACTGGACCAGGGTCGAGTCGAAGGCGCGCTGGCGCGACAGCGCCTGCTCCAACCGGTCCAGCTCGGGCGAGAGGACTCGGCGGGCGAGGCTCTGGAGCAGGCCCCTGAGGCCGCCCGGGCGAGGCGAACCGTCCACGGGAGCGAGAGACGTGGATTCGTTGAGAGCCTGGAGCAGAGATGGAATTTCGTGATCCCGCTCGTAGGGAGCCGGGTTCCGCGCCAGCTCGTCGAGCTCGGCGAGGAGCTCGCCGTAGACCCGTTCCTCCTCGCCAAGCTTTTGTTCGAGCTCCGAGAGGGCCGGGTCGCTCAGAGCCTCGCCTCGCTAGAAACGATTCCTTCCGTGGGACTCGAGGCACTCGCGTAGCGGCGACGGGGCATGCGGCCCGCCTCGTACGCAAGCCGGCCCGACTCGACCGCGAGCTTCATCGCTTCGGCCATCCGCACGGGATTCCTCGCCTCGGCGATGGCGGTGTTCATCAGAACTCCATCCGCACCGAGCTCCATGGCGACGGTCGCGTCCGACGCCGTGCCCACGCCGGCATCCACGATCATGGGTATCGAGATGGCCTCTTTCATCAACTCGAGGTTAGCGGGGTTCTGGATGCCGAGGCCCGAGCCGATGGGTGCGCCAAGCGGCATGATCGCGGTCACGCCGACGTCTTCGAGCTTCTTGGCGACCACGACATCGTCATTCGTGTAGGGAAGGACGACGAATCCCTCGCGAACGAGCGTTCGTGCGGCCTCGACGAGTGCCGCGGTGTCGGGAAACAAGGTCTTCTCGTCGCCAATGACCTCGAGCTTGACCCAGTGTGACAGACCCGCCTCTCTGCCGAGCCGCGCGGTGCGGACGGCGTCCTCGGCAGTGTAGCAGCCCGCGGTGTTGGGAAGCAGCGTGAATCGCTTCCGATCGATGTAATCGAGCAACGATTCCTTGGAGCGGTCCTTCAGATCGACCCGCCTGACCGCGACGGTGACCATCTCGGTGCCCGAGGCCTCGTGGCAGCTCCGCATCAGCTGGAAATCGTCGTACTTTCCGGTGCCGAGAATGAGCCGGGACCGGAACGTTCGTCCGGCCAGAGCGAGCATGCCGCAAGCTTACCGCGAACGGCGCTCAGCCGCCACCGACGAAGGTCACGATCTCCATTTCGTCGTTGTCCGAGAGTTTCACTGCGTCGTGCTCGGCGCGGCTCAGGATGCGGCGGTTCAGCTCGACGGCGACTCGGTCACGATCGAGCTCGAGGTCGTCGAGAAGCCTCGCCACCGATATGGATTCGGGCAGTTCACGGTGCTCGCCGTTGAGCCGAATCCGCATCGGTTGGCTACGCTCCCTCCTTCTTGTTGGCGGCGAGATAGTTGAGGATGACCTGATCGAGGCTCTGATCGGCTTGCGCCGTCTCGTCGCCCAGGAGCTCGTCTCTCGACTTGTCGTATCGCCCCGCCTTGATGTCACGGATGATGCCCCGGTGCTGGTCTTCCATGACCTTGATGATTTTCCCCTCGTCGTAGCCATTTTGCAGAAACAGGGAGTAGGCCGTGCGTTTGGCTCCGAGAATCTCGCCACCTTTGTAGATGAGCGACTCCACCATGGGGTTGTCCTTCCCTTTGTCCTCCGTTTGGACATGGTAGACTTCGCCGTTGTACGGAACGTCAGTGTTGAAACCGGTAATCATGGGGTCGACGCGACGTAGGAGATACTCAGCATTGGACTTAAGGGTCCACCCCTTATTCTCGGCTCGACCGGGCCGAGATGTCAAGTGTCCGGGGCGCGGCCGCCCTGACGAGGCGTGCCACCTCGTTTCTGGCCTATTTCCCCTCCTTTGCTGAGCCTTCTCGTTTGGGTCCCAGCTGCCGGCAGCGTCCTCTCCCTTCTGTCCGGTGAGCGAGTCGGAAGAGGGATTCGCTTCGCGGCCGCGGCCGCACCGATAGCGATCGCCGTACTGGGGCCGGCGCGGGTGACTCACCCGTGGATCCCTTCGATTGGCGCCTCTTACGAGCTCGCCATGGACGGATTGAGCGGCCTCCTCTCCGTCCTGATCTCCCTGCTCGCCCTTCTTGCGCTCGCCCTCGAGCCCCTCGACCGAAAGACTGCGACCCTCGTCTTGTGGATCCAGTCGGCCCTGCTGGGGCTCCTTTGCGCCCGAGACGCACTGCTGCTTCTGGTCTTTCTCGGAATCGCAATGACGTGCCTCATGGTACGGGAAGGCCGCGGTTTTTTTTCGATCCAATGGGTTGGATTCGCTCTGCTCTCGGGCTTCCTCGTTCTCTGTTACCAGCTCGCGGAGGCGCAGACCGGCTTTCCGACGAGCTCCATCGATCGTTTCGAATCACTCGTGGCTTTTCCGAGTTTCGCTGGACGGGCTTTCTTGCTGGGTGCGGCGGGGCCGGTCATCATGATGTTCGGAAGCTTCACGAAAGAGTCGAGCTTGTCTCTCGCGGGCTACTGGGTCGTCCCCACGTACCTGCTCTTGCGGCTGGTCTCGTGCGTCTTCCCCGTGGGTGCCTCAGAGTACGCCCCGTTGATGTTTGCTCTCGGCCTCCTGGGGATCGCATCCGCGGGCCTTTCACCGCGAACCCGGATGGTCCACGGGTATCACGGGCTCGTGCTGCTTGGAATGTTCTCATTGCGCTCCTCGGGAGTCGATGCGGCCCAAATCGAGATGATTCACCTGGTGCTGGCGCTCGCGACTCTGGCTTTGTGCTGGCCGGCCAGAACCCGTCTCGAGGCCTTTCTGGGCGGCGTGGTGATCCTCGTCCCTCCCGGCGCTTCAGGGCTCGTGCGGGCACTCCCTCGGGAGCTCCTGGTCGTGGCGGGGCTAGCATATGGGTGGTGGGTGCTTCGGTTCCTTCGAGCTCGTTCCCGACAGTTCCGACAGCCCGAGATGCCGTTCAGCGGACGGGCCCCGCTGGTTCTCCTCGTCGGTCTCTGGCTGGCGCTCGTCTTGAGTCGGCCGGCTCTCTCGGTGATGCTGTCCGACTCCACGGGAAAAATCATCCACGCGCGCGTGACATCGGAGGAACCTTGATGCAGCGAGTCCTTCCGATTACGGCACTGCTCGGCGTCCTTTGGCTCTGGTGGCAGGGGGAGGCCTTGAAGCATACGGGCACGCTCGATGGCGATCCGTTCAGCCTCTTTCTAACGGCGCTGGTGCTCGCGGGCGTGAGCCTTCCGAAGGCATCGTTCCGGCTTTACCTCGCGGCGGCCTTGATGGTCGTGGCCGTATCGACCCGCGACGTGCTCGCCTTCGTGATCGCGTTCTCGGGTGCGGGCCTCGTCGTGACGCGCTGGGCGCTCGTGGGCGCCTGCGTCGCGATCGCTTCCATTCCCTTTCTCGGCGGGACGGACCTGGCGGTTGTTTCGGTGTCGGCCCCGGTCGGCTGGATTCTATTGGGTGTTGGAACGGTGGCGACCTGGCTCGCCGTCCAGCGGGCGGCCCTTCTGCAAAGGGAACGGGAGCTCACCGAAGGAGTCTTTTTCTCTTTCGGCTCGCTTTCGGTCGTGGTTTCGCTCATGCTTCGGGTGACGGCGTGGAAGCCCGATCTGGTGGGCGTCGATGCTTTTCACTCGATGCTCGCAATCTCGTCACTCGCCGCGGGCGCCATCGGAGTGTGGCGGTCGAGGAGCCGCCGCGATTTCGTCGCCTGGCTCGCCGTTTCCCAGCTCGGCTACCTCGGTCTGTTCGTCCTGGGAGGGCCTCACGGACGTGAAGCCGTCTTGCTCCAGCTCGGCACGAGCGGAGTCGCGCTGTTCGCCGCCGCCCTCGCGCGCGACCGGGCTCTGCTCGGGCTCGGGGCCTTTGCCGCATTTTCCTTTCCGCCGTTTCCCGGCTTCGCATTCAAGCTCGTGGCCGCCAGCAGCGTTCTCGCCGCAGGGCACGTGATGAGCGCAGCCTTTGCCCTGGTTGCGACGACGGCTCTTGGTCTCGGCTGTGTGCGGTTCGTGCGCCGAGCGGAATTGCCCCCGTTCAGCCGATTCGCCCTTCCCGTCGGCCTGGTGGCCGTCCTGTTCCTCGGCGTCGCGCCGGAGCTATCGATCCGCCTGGCTTCCCGAGCCACCGCGGCTTTGTTCTAGACCTCTGAGCGCCTCTTCCAAAATGGCGTCCTCGACGGGCAGGAGGGTGCGCAGGTCGAAGAGCACTCGGTCTTCGGAGATTCGAGCGATGATCGGGGGAGCGTGACGGCGAAGCGCTTCGAGGATCGCGTCGGACGACGTTCCTGGCATTTCCAGGGACACGACGTAGGTCGGAATCTCGGCATCGGCGGCGGCCCCACCGCCGACACGCGACACCGACTCGTGAACGGTGAGAGACAGCGAGCTCGCGTCCGCCAGCCGTTCGACGAGCGCAGAGGCCCGCTTGCGGACGACCTCGGCGGGCAGTGCGAGCATCTGCAAGACCGGGATCTCCTCGACGGCGTGCTCTCGCAGGTGAGATGCGAGTGTCGCCTCGAGCGCGGCGTAGACGAGTTTGTCCACGCGAAGAGCGCGCGCCATCGGGTTGCTGCGACAGGCGTCGATCCGGTCGGGTTTCCCCACCAGAATTCCCGCTTGCGGCCCGCCGAGCAGCTTGTCGCCCGAGAAGATGGAGAGATCCACGCCGCTCGCGAGGCTGTCGGAGACCGTGGGCTCGTCAGGAAGTCCGTACGCCCCGAGCCGCAGCAGGTTTCCGCTGCCGAAGTCCTCGATGACGGGCAGCCCGTGCTCGCGCCCGATCCGGACCAGCTCCGGTGTCGGGGCTGATTCGGTGAATCCCACGATTCGAAAGTTCGATGGATGCACCCTGAGGATGGCACCCGTTTTGGAACCGATGGCTTTCTCGTAGTCGGAAAGGCGGGTCTTGTTGGTCGTTCCCACCTCGCGCAGGCGGGCGCCGCTCCGCTCGAGAATCTCGGGAATGCGAAACGAGCCGCCGATCTCGACGAGCTCACCTCGCGATATGACGACTTCTTTTCCCAGGGAAAAGGTATTCAGGCTCAGCATCACCGCGGCGGCGGCATTGTTCACCACGAGAGCTTTGGTTCCGGGGAAGAGTCGTGAGAGCAGATGGGCCGCGTGCTGGTGCCGGCTGCCGCGGCTCCCGTTCTCGAGATTCAGCTCGAGGTTGCTGTAGCTCATGGCCACCTCGGCGATGGCCCGGCGCGCCGCCGGAGAAAGTGGCGCGCGACCGAGGTTCGTGTGAATCAGAACGCCGGTCGCGTTCAGTGCTCGACCGAGAGAAGGCCGAACGCTCCTCTCGAGCCGCTCGTCGATGGCGGCCTCGATGTCGTCCAAGGCAGCCTCGAGCTGCTCTTCGGTCATTCCGAGAGCGAGGTCGCGTCTCAGTGCTTCGAGTACTTCGCGCGTCGCGGCAACGACACCCGTCCGTCCGTACAGGTCGATGAGTGCCGTGAATCCATCGCGAGCGAGAAGCTTCTCGACGCTCGGTATTCGACGGAGTTCCATGCTGGCATTTTTGCCGAATCGGGGCTAGCATTCTAGCATAAACATCGAACATGCCCGTGGAGCGAGCGCGCAATTACATCGAGCGCCTTCCCGAGATCATCGAGAAGGAGGAGCAGGATCTTTCCCACCTCGATCCCGAGATGATCGAGATTCTCTACCCCGAGCGCGCGCCGAAGGAGTTCACCGTAACCGTCGTGTTCGGCCCGCCGGCGGATGTCGCTACCGGGAGCTACGACTCGGCGGTCGTGCTCGCCCAGAAGGGGCGTGGATACCGCACCGAGAACCGGGGCCGTTTTCTGCGACACTATGCCACCTTCGGCATCGACGAAGTCAGGTTGCTGCACGAGCTCTTCTCGCTCGTAGGCGACGACCCTAGCTGTGAAGTTCTCGTCAAGGGAAAGCGAGTCCCCTATGCGCGGGAGCTCTGGCTACCGCTTTTCTGGTTCTTCAAGAAAGACGAAGATTGAGGAGTTCGTTCGCGAATGAGCTTTCAGGACGACATGGCGATGTTCAATCGGTTGTTCAAGCTCCTCGAGCGTGAGTTCGAGCAGTGGTTCTCCGGTGCGCTCCGAAAACCACCCTGGGCCACTCAAAAGCGGATCGCGAACATCGTGCGCAAGTACTCGGTAAATCCCCCGACGAACCTGACCGAACAGTCGATCTTTGCGATGAACCAGGCCAAGTTCAACACCTATATGGAAATGTGGAATCGCAGGGTGCGCATGAAGGAAGAAGGACGGCTTCCGACCGGCCGCGAGATCCACACTCGCCCTCGTGACGTACCCCCGCCGGAGACCGACGAGCCGCTGCGCGAGGTTTTCGACAGCTACGTGAGCGCCAAGAGGAAGGCGGGTGAAGCCACTTCGAAGCTCGATTACGAGTCGTTTCGCAAGACGCTCGAAAAACAGGCCGAGCACCTGCGCGAAAGCCGGGGGTTCAAGGAAGTCGACTTTGGCGTTGCCGTGAAGAACGGCAAGGTCTCGGTGGTCGCCCGGCCGAAAAAGTAGCATCCGTGCCAATCCCGTTCCCGCTGCGCTTGGGTTCCGCAGCGATTCTGCCGGTTCTCCTGGCGGGTTCTTCAGCGCCAGCCGACGCGTGGCCTGCCGAGGCTTACCGAAGCATGGTCTTCGACACTATGCGTTTGCTTCCACCGTCTCTCGCCCGGGTTCTCTGGCGGCGCAGCGACGCGGTTTCGGAAGGAGTTTCCTCTCTGGAGGGGACCACGGCTTCGAGCCTCGCCCGTGACGGTCGGGAGGGCACGTTGTCTGCCGATCTCGCCGGGGACGTCGAGTCGCGGATCGAGCGCATCGTACGTATGGTGGACGAGCACGACTCCTTCGACGAGATTGCGCAGGAGTTTGGAAAGCTCCTTCGGATCGCCGCCGACCTCGCGGATCCCACGGTCGTGGGCGCGGGAAGGGCCGATCTCCGGCGAATCGCGCCCGAATACCTGCGCTTCGTCGGCTTGAATCTCGATCAAGTTCCACTCGTGTTCGACAGGGGACTTCCGTCGCCTCTCGATGGCGCCTCGGTCCCCGATCTCCTGTCGCGACTGAGTGACGCCACTCGGGCGTCTATCGAGCCGCTCGAGACCGCGTTTTGGAAGGAAGGACGAGTCCTGCCGGCCGAGAGCTTCGACTACCGGTCGATCCCATATGGAGAGCTCTCTCTGAGCTACTCTCGAGGCGTCACCGCGGCTTCCTTCCTCTGGCTGTCTGCCTGGAAGAACGCGAACGGTGATTTCACCGGCTATCGATTCTCGAAGAAACCATGACGTACTCGATGCCGTGGCGGGGACCCGTGATCGATCCGCCTCCGCGCAAGGCTCCGGCGGACCCGCCCCGTCCCGTTCGCGACCAGGAGAACGTCGGATCGGGGTTAGAATAGCAGCCCAATGACCAGCACCAAGAGCGCCCTGCTGAGCGTGGCCAACAAGGATGGGCTTCCG
>DASPGQ010000743.1 GCA_035620555.1 Vicinamibacteria bacterium | reverse complement strand
GTCGCGCCGTAAACAGCCGGAACCGTTGCGGACGATTGACCCCGGGTCCCGCCACGACGTTGACGCAAGAAACTAAGCGACGACCCTGAACCGGGCGCTGGCCCGATTCATGCTACGATCGCCGGTTTCGAGCGATGTCTTCCAACTCCCCGAGCGCGAGAGCCAAAATCGAGATCTGCCGCCGCTCGAGTGCGGAGACACCGGCGCTCGAGGCCATGTACGTGGAAGTCTTCGGCGAGAAGGCCGCGGGGGACAATCGCGCCCGCTGGCGCTGGCAGTACGACGAGAACCCCAATTGCCCGCCCGAGGGGCCCGAGATCTGGGTTGCCAAGCAAAACGGGGTGGTGCTCGGCCAATATGCGTCGATGCCCGTCCGCCTCTATGTCAAGGGTCGCACGCTCCGGGCCTCGTGGGGCATGGACGTGATGGTTCGGCCCCACGTCCAGCGCAAGGGTATCGGCTCGCGGCTGTTCCTCTACTGGGACGAGAACGTCGAAGCTTCCCTCGGCCTGGGACTGTCGGCGGCCTCCTACGCCCTGTTCAAGAAGCTTCGTTGGGAAGACGTCGGTCCGGTGCCTTGCTACACTCTGGTCCTCGACCCGGGCGCGCTACTCGAGCGCAGGATGCCGCGACCCCTGGCACGAGCCTTGGCGCCCCTCGCTCGTCTTGCCTTTTCGATTGCTTTTCCCCGGAGAAAGACGCGTGGCGCCGTGACCGCGCGACTGATGGAAGGAAATTTCGGCGAGGAGTACGATGCTCTCTGGCAAGCCGCTTCGCCCGGCTACGATTTCATCGCCGAGAGGACCGCCGCCTATCTCGAGTGGAAGTATCATCGCGTTCCGTTCGTCAGCTACGACGTCCTCGAAGCCCGGCGAAAGGACGGCACCCTCTCGGGATATTGCGTTCTGAGAGCAACCGAGAGAAACGGCGTGGTGCTCGCGCTTCTCGTCGACCTGTTCGCCGGTCCTGAAGACGACGCGACCCTCGGCGCGCTTCTCGACGGGGCAGGCGCCTGGGCCATGGACAGGAAAGCGGCCCGGATGCAAACGTTCACCTTCGACGATCGAATCGCCGCTCGTCTTGCCGCCAAGGGATTCTTGCTCATTCCGAGCCCCATGCAATTCTGCCTCCGAATCCACAGCGACCACGTGAGCGAGCGTTTCTATCGCGACACCTCTCGCTGGCATGTCACCTTCGGCGATTCGGACCAGGACCGGGAGGCTTGATGACGACGCGCATCCTGCTCGGCGTCGATACCGAGGCCGACGACCAGTGGAGTGCAACAGGACGCCAGGCGCTCGCCGTGCGCAACGTCCACGAGCTTCCCCGACTGCAGGAGCTGTGCGACCGTTACCGCGTTCTCCCCACCTATCTCGTCACCTTCGAGATGGCCGCCGCGGAGCGCGCGAGGAGTCAGCTCCAGGAGCTCGCCCAGTCCGGCCGATGTGAGATCGGCTCGCACCACCATCCCTGGTCCACACCGCCACTCGTCGACGGTCATGTCTACCCGCTGAACTTGAGCCGCGATCGATATCGCGAACAGCTCGGCCGATTGACCGAGGCGGTCGCCAAGATATCGGGTGAGGCGCCGGTCTCCTATCGCGCCGGACGCAACGGCTTCGCCGGCTGGCACGTCGAGATTCTCGAGGAGAATGGTTATCTCGTCGATTCGAGCGTGGACCCGTTCTTCAACGAGAAGCGCAAGGGCGGGCCGTCGTTCGCCGGCGCTCCGATCACACCCTACTTCGTCGGCTACGACGACCCGCGACGGGTGGGCGACAGCCGGCTCCTCGAGATTCCCGTCACGAGCGCGCTCGATCGCAGATGGCCCCGTTGGTTAGAGACGGCCTATGCCGATGTCTCGCACGCATACCATTTCCGGCGCTCCTTGAGACTTCTCGGAATCGTCCGCCCGATCTGGCTCCGGCCGTCGTACTCGAAACGGAAGGACATGTTATCGCTTGCTCGCCGCTTGCTCGAAGGCCACGCCCCCACCGCCAACATCCTGTTTCACTCGAGCGAGCTCCTCGTGGGCGGGAGTCCTTACAACCAGACTCGAGAGGATCTGGAACGGTTCTATCGGGACCTCGAAGCACTTCTCGCGTTCCTGACCGAGGGGGGTGCGCTCGGTGCGACGTTCCGGCAGTTCCGTGAATCCTGGTGCGAGGCGACACGAAATTGATCGTGTGCATGGTCACCCCCCATCTTCCACCCGATCAGGCGGCCAATGCGCTGCTGCCTCAGCTTCTTCGCGATGGGCTCACCCGGGAGGGACACGAGGTTCGCCTCATGGCCTTCGAGCCGCGAGCCGGACGCCCCCGTCAGGCGGAGGTCCGCTACATCCCCCGCTCGCGTAACGGGCTTTCGCGCACTCTCCGATTGTCTCACCTCGAGACGGCGTTCGCCGTATGCCGCCAAACGCGGGGCTTCTTCAGCCAGGCGGACGTCGTTCACGTCCACAGCAACACCTTCATGAACCAGCTCGTGGCCGCGCTCGCCTATCGCCGCCGTCTCCCGTTCCTTCTGACGCACTATGGGACGGAAATCTGGCATTACCGGAAGCGCCCGATCGATCCGTTCCTCTGGATGAACGAGCACGCCGCGCAGGTGACCTACTACAGCCGCCTGCTTCTCGACAAGTCCC
>DASPGQ010000742.1 GCA_035620555.1 Vicinamibacteria bacterium | reverse complement strand
CCCGACTTCTCGTGGCGCTCCGGACACGAGCTCAGCTTTGCTGGATTCCCCGGGGCCAAGCTGAAGGTGTCTTCGGTCCGTATCGACCGCGGCAGGAGCCTCCCCTCGGTTCGCGCAATCCTATTTCTTACGATATCGGCTTGGGCGTTGTTATTGGCGCTGCGGGGCATCGGTCTTCCAGAGCGTCGCGCGGCGTGGCTTTCGGTGGCGTGGCTCATGGTTCCCGCGGGCGCGGTCTTGCTATGGCCTGCAATCGCGATCCCCTTGCTTCCTCTCGTCGTGGTGGCGTCGGTCGCTACGGCTGCCGGGGCAATCCTCGTCCGAGGGGGAGTTCGAGCCTTGGCCGAGCGCGATGTCGTGCCCGAGCCCGCGCCCGGTGTTCTCGCGGTTGCGTCCCTCGGCTTTCTCGCGTGGTTTTTGGCGATGGCCTCGCCGCTGTACGTGGGAGGTCATTTCGCTTACCACGCCGCGATCGCCGAGGAGATTTGGCAAGGGAAGTTTCTCCTCTATTACCTGCCCGACCCGGCGAACATGCTGAGCCGGCAACCGCAATGGGGAGGCCTGGTGGTGCCTCACCCGTCGCTCTATCACACCGTGAGCTCCCCTTTGGCTGGCCTTCCCCGTTTCTGGTTTCACACGGGGACGAAGCTCTTCGTCGCGGGCTTGCTCACCATGATTCCGATTACCTGCGGGCTGGTGGCGACCGACGTCGCCGACAGGCGGGCGGGCGTGTACGCGGCGGCGGCTACGCTCGGGCCGACTGGCTTTCAGCTTCTTGCCCTGGGCCATCTCATGACGATCTTCGGCTGCGCCGCCGCCACGGTGGCGCTCGGGCTCCTCGCCATTTGCGCGAATCGACTCTCGGAGAAGGGCATTTTCTGGCTGGTTTCCGGTGCGCTCACGATCGGCTTTCTTTCCTATACGGGCTCTCTTTTGTTTGGCTCGGCGGCGCTCGCCCTCACGGCCCTGATCTCTTATCGCTCCGACCGCGATTTCTCGAAGAGCCTCGTCAAGCTCGCTCTCGTGTCCTGGACGGTCGCGTTCCTCCTTTATTATGTGCATTGGGCCGTCCCGTTCTTTCGCGACACGCTTCCCGTTCTCCTGTTCGGAACCGGAGGGGAACGCGTCATCGACCTGAGCGCACGCGTGGCAGCCGTCCCGTCCAAGTTCACTTATTCCTTCGGCTCGTTTCTCGTCCCGCTCGGAGGGCTTCTGGGAATCGCGCTCGCCGAGGGCAGGTCGAGAGGTCGATGCCTTTTGGAAGGCTGGGCATTGGTCCTCGTCCTGTTCACTCTTCTCGACCTGGGATTCAACTTTCTTCTCAAGCATCACTACTTCAGTTGGCCCGTCGTCGCGATCGGTCTCGGACTCTTGTTCCATCGGATCGACGGGAGAGGCCGTTTCGGCCGACCCGCGGCGCGAATCTTTCTCCTCGCTCTCGTTGTCTCCGCGGTGAGAGCGGCCCTGAGCGTCGCGTCCGGCGGAGGCTGACGAAAAGGCGTCGACTGAGGCGATCAAGAGAAAAATCCGTCGAGAAGACAAACTTTTTTTTCAGATTTTTCGATGACAGGCCGCCGGGTTTCGCCCGCACCGGGGCTTCCAGTCACTAGATAAGTCGTTCAAATATAAAGACTTAATCCGCATTGCCCGCTCCGTCGCCGCGCGGGCTTCCCCCCACGGCCTTCTGAAACTCATGGATCGCGGCGAGGATCCAGTGCTATACTCTCGCTACTCCAACATCTTGAGTTGAAGCTGATGCAGGCCACAGAATCTCGTGGGGCTTGAGATGTACGTTGACTTATGGATGCCGCCGGAGCGGGATGAGGATTAGATTCCAACTCCTTTCCCGAGTCGAGGCCGAGATGCTGGCGGAATTGGGGTCGCAATCTCGGTCGAGCAGACTTTCCAGGTTTGCTCTGGAGGGCTGGACCGTTACTCCTTCCCAGCACTCCGTCGACGGGAGTCGCCCCAAAAGGCCCAAAAGGGCCAGGAGAGACATCTGACGGGCGGTGACCCAAGGTGCCGGAGCACCGTCGAGTTGATTGGAGGAAATACGGCATGGCTAGTACTCAAAACCGCAATATCGCGGAGATCCCAGCGGCGCCATCGGAGTCGAACGGTTCTTCGAACTCTGCGGAGCCGCGCCTGAAAGACGCTCGCGAAGTCCAACACATCATCGTGCGCCAGGGGCCCGGGTGGCAGGTTACGGCATTGCTTCTTTTGTCCCTGCTCTTATTGACGACGATTGCCGTGGCTTTCTACGCCTTCCACCGAGTCGGTGAGCTCAACGACCAGATGGGAAGCACGATGCGACGTGTCGAGCAAAAGATCCAGAACCTCGATGCTGGGATCAGCTTCGAGTCGAAGCGGCAGCAGCTCCTGCTCGGAATACGCGACGAGATCATGCGGACCAATCCCCGGGTGAGCCTGGCCGAGGCGTACGAGTATGCCGACCTGGTCATGAAGTCGAGCGAAAAGTACCCTTCGGTGGAGCCCCTGATGCTGGTCTCGATCGGCATCGTCGAGAGCGGATACGACCACCTGGCCACCTCGACGGCGGATGCCAAGGGAATCTATCAAATCTGGCCCTCGACGGGACGGCTTCTGGCGCGGGCTCTCGACTGGGAATACTCGGATGCGCTGTTGTACGACCCCAGCGCGAACACCGAGCTCGCGGCCCTGTACCTCGACATTCTGTTCTCCGCTTATAACGACCACAGCATGGTGCTCGCGGAGTACAATGGCGGACCGCTCAACGCCGGCTACTACCGGGCGGGAAGCAGCAAGACCGCGGAGGAGACGAAAGACTACGTCAGGAAGGTCAACGCGGTCTACGAAGCGTTGCAGAACAAGTTCGAGCTCGGCGTCGACGTAACGCTTCTTCCCATGCACAAGGATCGCTCGCGCCATGGGAAGCTCCTTGGAGTTCCGCCTCCGCCGCGTGACGTTCTTTCTCCGGACGCGACGTCGCGCACCGAGCTCGCCGCCGGCCAGTAGGACTCGAATGAAGCGAGGCTCGCGTCAGCGGGCCTCGCTACTTTCTCTTCCAATACTCAGTGCCGTGGCGGGACCCGTAATCGATCCGCCTTCGCGCAAGGCTCCGGCGGACCCGCCGAAGCTTCCAGCGTAGGCGGGTCGTGCCGCCACGGCTCGGGGTTTGCGGCGCTTATTCGCACTGCGTGCTCACATCTGATACCCACGAAGCAGCCCGATGCGGACGATTCGCGCTAGCGTCGCGGCAGAAGTCTTGGCCACCGCTCGGCAGGCTGCGCCGTAGTTTTTCGCCAGCCTTCTCTAATGTCGGCCGGTCAGAATTTGGGCCACGACGTAGATGCCCAGGCCCGCCGCCAACAAGAAGCCGAGCAGGGCAAAAACCGGATACCCGAAGATGACGGGTCCGGCGTCGATGCTCAAGAGGAAGGCGGAGCCGAGTATGAGCGCCGCGGTGATCACGCCGAGGGAGATGCGATTTGCGACGTCGCGAATCGCAACTTGCATCTCCTCTGCCTTCTCGATGGAGATGCCGACGCGAAGCTGGTTGTTGGCCATCTGGCTCACGAGCCTTCTGGTGCCGAGCGGCACCTCGTAGGCGAACGAGCGCAGCTCGAGTATCAGAGCCGCCAGCCGCTCCCAGCTCATATCACGTCGGATCTGCTCCTCGAACAGGCGCATCGAGAACGACTTCATCGTCTTGACTGGATCCATCTCCGGATCGAGTTTGCGGCAGAGGGGCTCGAGGTTCAGAAGGGTCTTCCCCAGGAGCAGCATCTCGGGGGGAATCTGGACGTCGTGCCGAGCCGAGAGGATCAGGATGTCGCGCATGATGATGCCGAAGGGAAGCTCTTTGAGCTTGACGCCGACATAACGGGCGACGAGGTGGGATACCGCGGCCCGGAAATGGGGCTCGACGAAGTCGCGGCCGGTCACACCCATTTCGAGACAGAGTCTCGCGGCGCTGTCGCCATCGCGGTCGACGAGAGCGAGCAGAAGCCCCATGAGGCGCAGCTGGTTCTCGCGCGATATGTAGGCGATCATCCCAAAGTCGAGCACGGTGAGGCGCCCGGTGTCGTCGAGGAGGAAGTTGCCAGGGTGCGGATCGCACTGGAACGCGCCGTCGAGCAGGATCTGTTTCAGATACGCTCGCCACAGCTCGTCGGCGATCTGCGGATGGGGAGCGACCGAATCGGATAGCCGTGCGCCCTCCACGTATTCCAGCACCAGGACCCGCTCACGAGCGAGCTCGTCCACGACTCGAGGAACGCGCAGCATCGTGAACTCCCGCAAAGAGTCACGAAGTCGATCCGCGTTGGAGGCTTCCTGGCGAAGGTTGAGCTCGGCGCGAAGGGTCGTCTCCAGCTGGGAGTTCAGGCCATGGAAATCATAGCGGTTGGCGAGCGCGGAGCGGGAGAGCCGTTCTGCCACCTCGCGAAGAATGTCCAGGTCGACACTGACGAGTTCGGGAACTCCCGGTTTGACGACCTTGACGGCGACGTCTCCCTCGACTCCGGATCGAGACTCGCGAAGCCGTGCTCGGTAAACCTGGGCGATCGAAGCGGATGCGATGGGCTCTTCATCGAAGCGCTCGAAGGTCTCGTCGATGGGCGCGCCCAGCTCGCTCTCCAGCACCTCTTTCATTCCCTCGAAGGGAATTGGGGCGACACGGTCCTGAAGGCGTCCGAGCTCCTCCATATAGGCTTGGGGGAGAAGATCGGGACGAGTCGATAGGAGCTGTCCGAGTTTGATGTAGCTCGTGCCGAGCTCCTCGAGCGCGAGCCGTAGCTTCCGGGCGCGACTCTGCTGACGCTCGGCGGGCTTCCGCTTTCTTCGGGGGCGCAGGCCAATCCAGGACAGCAGATCGAAGCTCGAGAGGACGTCCTCGAAACCGTAACGGACGAAGGTGGCCGCTATCTTCTGCAGTCGGGAGAGGCTTCGAGGCGTGAGCAAAGCGATCCAATCTACTCGAAAAACTCGCGGGAGTGCTGCCCGAGCTCGGGCGCGGGGGCGAGGGCAATAAAGTCCGCTCTGGTGGGGAAAGAGCCCGACTCACCCGGTTGACTCGAGGTCGGTGCGCTCGCGTCTTTCGGGGAACGGACCATCTCCACGCAGGCATCGAGGTCGTTAAAGATGTCGCGCCAGGTCGGAGCGTCTCGCGTCCGCACCACCCGTGCCACCTCGTCTCGCGCGGTCTCGTCGTCCTTGCGGTCGACGAGATCGCCGCGGCCGATCCCCCGGCAAAAGCGCTCCCAGAACTTGGGCTCCAGAGCTCCGACGCTGAGCGTCTCGCCGTCCCGGGTCGAGTAGAGAGCGTAGTTGGGATTACGTCCCGACAGCTTCTCGCCGATGTTCCCTTCGGCGAGCATCATGAACGAACGGAGCCCGTGATACATCGACACGTCCAGGTACCGACCCGCACCGGTCCGCTTTCGCTCCATCAGGCTCGAGAGTACTCCGAGCGCGGCGAAGAGGCCTCCGGCGGCGAAGTCCGCGACCTGCATCGGCAGCGGAGAGCCTGCCCCATGAAGCGCCCCCGCGGCCGCCATGTAGTTGATGTCGTGGCCCGCCCGATCGCGATAAGGTCCGCTTTGACCGTATCCGCTGATCGCGATGTAGACGAGACCGGGGACGACGCGCTCGAGCGACGAGTAGTCGAGACCGAGCCGCTTCATGGTTCCCGGCCGGAAGCCCTCGACGAGAACGTCCGCGGTCCGGACGAGCTTCAAGAAGCGCGCCCGCCCAACGTCATCCTTCAGATCCAGCGCCACGCTCTTCTTGCCGCGATTCAGGCGGGCGAAGGCCTCGGAATCGATCTGGCGAAGCGGATCGCCTTCGAGCGGCTCGACCTTGACGATCTCGGCGCCGAGCGCGGCGCACAGAAGCGTGCAGAACGGGCCGGGAGCGTAACGGCTCAAGTCGATGACGCGGATTCCGCCGAGAGGACTCATTCGCTCTCGACGACCATGCTGAATCCCAGCCCCCCGGCAGCGCACACCGAGATGAGGCCGAAACCTCCGCCGCGCCGCCTGAGCTCGTTCAGCACGCTCAGTGTGATGCGCGCGCCGGTCGCCCCGAACGGGTGTCCCAGCGCTATCGATCCACCCAAAACGTTCAACCGCTCGGGGTCCACCTCGCCGAGCGGGGCCGCCCGGCCGAGCTTCTCCCGACAGAATCGTGTCGAGGCGAAGGCCCCGAGAACCGAAAGGACCT
>DASPGQ010000741.1 GCA_035620555.1 Vicinamibacteria bacterium | reverse complement strand
CCTGGACGTGGCGCACCCGCCACCCTACACCCTGCAGTAGCCGGTCTATGGGGAAACTCGACGGCTAATGCACCGTCTTCATCTTCTTGTTGACGTAGTCCATCAAGACGTACTGGCCGAGCGACGCCGGGGTGGTGAAGTAGGCCTTCCCTTTGACGATTTCCGTCACCTTCTTGACGAAACCGACGAGTGAGTAGTCGCGAGCGAGCATGAACGTATTGATCAGGATTCCCTTGCGCCGACACTCGACCACCTGCTTGAAGGTCTGATCGAGAATCAGAGGATCGAGGCCGAAGGGGTTCTTGTAGATGCGGCCGTCCTCGAGGGTGAGCGCCGAGGGCTTCCCGTCGGTAATCATGATGATCTGCCGCATGTCGGACCGGTCACGAAGCAAAATCTCCTGGGCCAGTCGAAGCCCCTCGGCGGTGTTGGTATGAAACGGCCCCACCCGCACCGATGCGAGTCGGGCCATGGGGACTTCCTCGGCGCTGTCGTGAAACAGGACCAGATGGAGGTTGTCACCGGGAAACTGCGTTCGGATGAGGTGTGCGAGCGCCAGCGTCACCCGTTTCGCCGGAGTGAACCGATCCTCGCCATAGAGGATCATGCTGTGACTGCAATCGAGCATCAGAACCGTGGCGCACGAGCTCCGGTACTCGGATTGATGCACGTGAAGGTCCTGATAGGCGAGATCCACCGGAACCCCGAGCCCGTTGCGGCTGACGGCGGACAGCAGCGTCGCGCCCACGTCCAGATTGAGCGTGTCACCGAACTCGTAGGGCTTCGAGCTACCCACGATCTCGACGCCGGTCGCAAGCTCTTTCGTCTCGTGCTGGCCGAAGCTCGCTTTTCCCAGCCCACCCAGGAGCCCTCTCAATGACTTGAATCCCAGAAAGTCGATCGATTTGTCGGTCAGCTCGAAACGGGGGCCCGACCGTGGCGGAGACACGTCACCGAGCTCGTTCGCCTCGGGGTCACCGGCCGCGGTCAAGTCCGGGTTCGGCTCGCTGACGCGGATGTATCCCTCGTCCTGCATCCGCTGGATCAGACGATCCAGAAATTCCCGGAGCTCGGAGTCCTCGAAATTCTCGGCATCTCCCATGAGACGGTCGATGTCCTCTCGGGTGAGCTTTCCCTCGCGAAGCAGCGCCCGGAGCACGGCCTCGCGAAGCGCCTGCATCGTGTGGTCCGACAGCTCGGTGAATCCGAAAGGATCGGCAAAACCGCTCTGGAGCAAATAGTCCGAGAGCTCGTCGATCAAATCGGACATCGATAGATCGTCGAACGGATCGGGAGTGTATCGGCTGTACTTCGTTCTCGACATTGGCTAGTTCAAATGCGTCTTCTGGCTGTCGATGGCGTCCTCGTAGCCGATCTCGGTGCGACGCTCTTCGCTTCCGTGATAGCCACGCTCCTCGCTGCGGGAGACCCGCTTCAGACCCACCAGTCCTTCGAGAAGGAACTCGGCGGCGGCCAGACGCTCGCCCGCGGACGTCGTCTCGTCGGCGTTGACGATGGACGTGCGCTCGAGCAGCCCCGGAATCTTGCGAAGCGCACCGAGCGCGTCGCTCGCGGAGCCGGAGTCGGGAAGCCGAAGGTAGCCTCCTCGGTCGAACCACTCGACCACCGGAGTAAAATCCGCTCCGCTCGCGTATTTCTGGAAGATTCTGCCCACCGCGCGGCGGATCAACTCCCTCGCTATGGTTTCGGCTCCCTTGAGCTCGCCTTCGTACTCGAGCTCGAGCTTTCCGGTGATGGCGGGAAGCGACGCATAGATGTCCGACACTCTCGGTACCGCGCCCTCGTCCCCATCGAGAAGCGCACGCCGTTCCCCGCTCGACACGACGCTTTCCAGAAGCGTGATCGGCAGCCTCTGGCTCACGCCCGAACGTTTGTCGACACGCCGATCGCCGCGGGCCTGAATGGCGACTTCTTCCACGATCTCCCGCAGGTAATAGGGAATCACGACCGGGGTGCCCTGCTGCGCCCGTTCGGTCCAGGCCTCGCTGCGGGTAATCGCAACCCCCTGCTCGAGGGTCGCGGGGTAATGCGTGCGGATCTCCGCTCCGATGCGATCCTTCAGCGGCGTAATGGTGCGGCCGCGGGCGGTGTAGTCCTCGGGATTGGCGGTGAAGACCATGAGCAAATCGAGCGGCAGGCGCACGGGATAACCTTTGATCTGGACGTCTCCCTCCTGGAGGATGTTGAACAGACCCACTTGAATCTTCGCCGCGAGGTCGGGAAGCTCGTTGATGGCGAAGATCCCGCGGTGAGCGCGCGGGACCAGCCCGTAGTGGATCGTGAGCTCGTCGGACAGATGCAGGCCGCTCTTCGCCGCGCGAATCGGATCGAGGTCGCCGATCATGTCGGCGATGGTCACATCCGGCGTCGCGAGCTTCTCTACGTAACGAGCCTCCCGAGGCAACCATCGAATCGGGGTCTCGTCCCCACGCTCGCTGACGAGTCTCCGGCAGGCGAGGCAGATCGGCCGATAGGGGTCGTCGTGAATCTCGCAGCCTTCGATCACGGGAATCTTCTCGTCGAGAAAGCGTGAGAGGCCGCGAATGATCCGCGTCTTCGCCTGCCCGCGGAGCCCGAGAAGAATGAAATGGTGCCGCGAAAGAAGCGCGTTCACGATCTGCGGCACCACCGACTCCTCGTAGCCGACGATACCGGGAAAGAGCTCCTCTCCGGCGCGCATCCTTCGGATCAGATTCTCTCGAATCTCGTCCCGCACCCCACGATTGCGCCTTTCGCCATGGCTGGATTTCGAGAGCTCGCCCAAGGTTCTCATTTCTCGCATAGGCCCCAATTATAGACACGCTCGCTCGCCGCGGCACGCTACGATAAGCTTGGGCCGATCGAGAGAATCATGATGGGCGCGCTCGTTCGGCTGGTCATCCGGGGAATTCTTCTCCTTCTTCTCGTTGCCGGCGCGCTCTCGGCCTACCATCTCTACCGCTCGGGCCATTTGCCGCTCGTCGAGCGTGCCATAGAGGACGCCACGGTAGTGGGCTCGGTCAAGGCCGCGATCGCCCTTCACAAGGACTTGTCCCGGCGAGAGCTCCACGTTTCGGCTGACGAGGGCACGGTGAAGCTGAGCGGGCGCGTCCAGAGCCTCGAGGAAAAGGAGGCCGCGTCGGAGCTCGCGAGCCACGTCGCCGGCGTCGAAAACGTCGAGAACGACCTGACCGTCGACCCCGACGAACGAGCCGAGCCGAGCGATAGAGAAGAAAAAAGCCTCGGGAAGCGGCTCGACGACTTCGCTCTTCTCGCCAAGATCCGGGCGGCGCTCCACCTCGACCGGGAGCTGCGGAAGCTCGAGCTCGGCGTCTCGGTCTCGGCGGGCACGGTGAGCCTGAGCGGCTCCGTTCCCAGCGAGGAGCTTCGCGAAAGAATCCTCGTTCGCGTCGAGAGCGTCGAGGGCGTGCGAAACGTCGACGACCGCCTCGCGGTCTCGACCGAGGGGAGCTAGCAGCTAATCCAGAGCCGCCAGGAGCTCTTGGGGGTCGAACGGCTTCTCGAAATAGGCCACGTGCTCGAGCTCGAAGGCTTGTTTGCGGATCGCGCTGCAGCCGTAGCCCGTGATCAGAATCGAGCGCATTCTCGGGCGGAGGTGGCGAACCGATTCCAGAAGGTCCAACCCGGTGCCGTCGGGCAGATCCAGGTCGGTGATGAGGGCAT
>DASPGQ010000740.1 GCA_035620555.1 Vicinamibacteria bacterium | reverse complement strand
AACTTCTGAGCGTTTGGATCGTGTTGAACAAGCAGCAGGTTCCGCGTTTCGTAACGGCCTACCCTGGAGAGGCGTGATGGAGTTTCACGAATTAGAGACAGTGGTTCTTGTACGGGAGATCCCTGAACATGGCCTAAGAGCAGGCGACCTGGGCGCGGTGGTACAGGTGTATGAACCGGACGGACTCGAGATCGAATTCGTCACTGCGGCCGGAAAGACCAAGGCTCTCGTAACACTTCGGGTAGGTGACGTGCGTAAGGTGCAGGACAACGATCTGATTGCGGTTCGGTCGGTCGGCACCTTAGCTTAAGTGGCTGGCTAACCGCGTTTCGAGCGGACCAAGCCTTTCCTCAGTTCATAGGCCCCGTGGACGGGCTTTACCCGCAAAACGCGGCGATACACGAAGAACGAAAAGGGAGAAGATTATCTCCCTATCCCGAATATCTCCCCTATCCCCCATGTTGCACCAGCACCCGAGCAAATCGACTGATCCCCTCGCGGATGTCGTCCTCATCGACGTTGCCGTACCCGATTGCGAATGTACTGCCTCCTGGCTGGATTCCGCAGGCGTGAAGACGCACCTGGCAGGAGGCTTCCGTCACCGGATGGTCGGGGGATCGGGTGCGGGATCTCCCGGGCGGCGTGCTTCACCTCACCTCGAGGACACAAGCAGGAACGCAGGGAGGACGATCAAGGCTTCTTACCCTCGTGATATAGTAGGAACATCCGAGATTGGTATGACGATTACGAAGCAAGTAAGACTCAGCGCCAAGGGTCAGCTCGTGATTCCGAAGGAGATGCGTGAAGCGCTGGGACTCGTGGAGGGGGACCAACTTCTTGCGACTCTCGACGGAGAGCGGATCCTGATCGTACGTCCGGAGCACTTCGCGCGGTCGACGCGTGGAATCTTGAAGGGAACTTGGGGCCGGACGCGGAAGGACTTGACCCGCTATTTGAACCGGGAACGCCGCTCGTGGGAGTGAACCCGGAGAAGTTTCACAACGATCTCCGACGTTTCGAGAGCCTCGGGCTCGATTCGGCCGTTCTCATCTACCACCTCGAAGACGTGGAGCCCTACTCGGAGCTCACCGAGCTCATCTTTTCGGCGGTCGCCTCGGGCTCTGCAGCCTCGATCCTGTCGACCATTTCGTTGACAGAGCTTCTGGTCAAGCCGTTCGCGGAGGACCGGACGGATGCGATCGAACGAATCGAGAGGTTCATACTGGCGTTACCGAAAGCAAGGATCGTTGCACCCACCTACGCCATCGCCAAAGAAGCGGCACGGCTGCGGGGAAAGTACCGAATCAGGACACCCGATGCCTTGCTAGTGTCCACGGCCATCCATGAAGGAGCGAAGGCGTTCGTGACCAACGACGATCGACTGAAGCGTGTCGGAGCTGAAGGGATAAGGGTCCTGGTCCTCGATCAGTACGTTTCGTCCAAGCCGTAACCTTTCGTTTGGGGTGAGCGAACCTGTCGAGCGACTCCCTTGGCCGAAGCGGGCGGCGTTGCGGCTGTGGCGGACCTCGAGGGCGGTAAGGTGGAGAGCTACCTCAAGATCTCAGCGTTCGAGCAAATCGTCTTATCCCCTCGCGGATGTCGTCTTCATCGAGGTTGCCGTAGCCAAAGAGAAGACCGCCTCGGGGCGGAGTCGCAGCGTAGTAAGGCGAAACGGGGTAGAGCCCGACGCCCTCGGCGAGCGCCTTCTCGACGATCGGGTCGAGTCCACTGAGAGGGACAGAGGTCAGCCAGGCAACGAGATGGATTCCCGCGTTCGCACCCGAGAGCTCGACCGCGCCGCCGAGCTCATTCGTGAGCGCTTCCATGAGTGCTGCCCTGCGTGACGCGTTTCGGGCGCGCGCGCGTCTCTGGTGCTGTTCGAATGCACCCGATGCGATGAGCTCGGCGAGGGCGCGCTGTTCGAACCGGGGCGAGTGCCGGTCCGCAAGCCATTTGGTCTTGATGAAGGTCGCAACGAGGCTCGGCGGCAAGACCACGAAGCCGATTCGTATCGCGGGAAAGAGAACCTTGGAGAACGTCCCCACATAAATGACCCGACCGTGGCGGTCGAGGCGCTGGATGGCCTCGAGCGGGCGTCCTTCATAACGGTACTCGCTGTCGTAATCGTCTTCGATGACGACGGCGTCGCGCGCCTCCGCCCAGGCCAGTATTTTCAGACGCCGCGCGAGCGGCATCGTCACTCCCGTCGGGAACTGGTGCGAGGGAGTCACGTAGCACGCGCGCGCCTCCGGACCCGGCGTCCCGATGTCGAAACCGTCCTCGTCGACCGGATGGGCAAGAACGCGAAGCCCGTCGGATTCGAAGAGGTACCGGGCACCCTGGTACGAGGGCTCCTCGACGATGACGGCGTCGCCCGGCTCGAAGAACATTCGAGAGATCAAGCTCAGGGCTTGCTGGGATCCGCTCGTGACGACGACCTCGCTCGCCGAGCACCGAACGCCTCGGTTCTTGAACAGGTGTGCGGCAATGGCTTCTCTCAAGCTCGACTCGCCTTCCGGGGGCCCGTAGTCGAGGCTCAGCCGCTCCCCGGCCTTTCGAAGGGCACGCTGCCACTGCCGGAGCGTCGTGTCGTCGGGACGCGAGACACCGTAGGCAAAGTTGTAGCGAACCCTTTCCCTGTTCGGAAGGATCGTGGCGTCAGCGGCCCGCTTCCCATAGGCCGACAGATGGATCCGCGAGGGCCCCTCCTTGCGCGGGTGGCCATGGCGAGCCGGAGCGCGAAGGCTGACTTCAGGGATCTCGTTTGCCACGTAGGTGCCCGAGCCGACGCTTCCCGTGAGGTAGCCTTCGGCGACGAGCTGGGCGTAAGCCTGAAGGATGACGTTCCGGGATACGCCGAGCGACCGCGCTTCGGCACGCGATGAAGGAAGCCGTGCGCCCGGCGCAAGGCGCCCTTCGAGAATGGCCTCGCGGAAGGCCTGGTAGATCTGAAGGTGCAGCGGTGCGGCGCCGCCGAGCCGAACGAGCATCTTCTAGTACTCAATGCCGTGGCGGGACCCGCGATCGCCCGGCCGCCACGGCTCGGCCTTTGCGGCGCTGCGCGCCGATCTCGCGGCAGACGTTTGGCCACCGCTCGGCAGGCTGGGCGTACTTTTTCATCAGCCTGCTTCGGGTGACAAGTATGCCAAATTCTTTACAACTATGTAGTTTTTTCCCACCAACCGGTCGGTCATCCCGTCAAAAAGCCGCGCCAAAAGCGACTTCACGCACCTGGTATGAAACTTGCTGAAAGAAAAGCCTAAACCTATACTGAT
>DASPGQ010000739.1 GCA_035620555.1 Vicinamibacteria bacterium | reverse complement strand
GGCCGACCCTCCTCAGGAAATCCGATGTGCGTCTCTCCCGTTTTCTCCCTCTCAATCCTCACACCCGAAACCAATTCGTCGGGGGTGGGAGCATCGGGCTCGCACTCAAAGAGGCTCAGCGACGGTTAGTTTCTGCTGGTGGCCGGGATGAAACGTTTCGATGGAAGACGCCATGACGAGATGAACGGGGCTTCCGCCTTCATTCACCCTGGCGCACGCGTCGGTTCGAGCGTTTGTGATTGGCGTCAGGACGAGGCGGGACCAACTTGGCTATTTGCGGATAGCCGAGACTGGAGGTCACTGATGCTACGGACGACGGCGTTGCTGCTCACGACACTGCTCGCCGCCGGGACGGCCATCGCTCAGATTCTAGAGCCCGACCAGATAAAGGCTCGAATCTTCGTCACTCCGACGGGTTCAGAGCTTGAAGTCAAGTTGGACGAGGGAGAGGTCTTGAAGGGCACGCTCTTGAGAACAGGAGATGAGAAATTCGAACTGCGTATCGAGGGCGATGCGGCACGGGAACTTTTGGGCACCAGCTCCTACCAGCGATGGATCGACTACAGCGATGTTGTGGAACTGAACGGCGCAAAGCCGCACCATACTACCTCGAGTCGAGAACTGCTCCAAAGCCTTCACCTCGGACACAAGGTAAGCGTACGGACGTTGAGCGGGAACGTCTACGAGGGGAAGATCAAGGGTCTCGACGAAGAGCACATTCGCGTCGACGACAAGACGATCCTCTTTAGCGAAGAGGACCTCATGCGAATCGATGTCACGAGAAACGACTCGATTCTGAATGGAGCCCTCATCGGTTTGGGCGTCGGAGCCGGACTCATCGCGCTAACAGGGTGTCCGGATTGTACAAATGAGGAGGCCACCAGTTTTTTTCTCCTGGTTGGCGGGACTAGCGTCGGGCTCGGCGTCTTGTTCGACATTATGCGTAAGACGCACACCACCGTTTACGTGGCCGCTGACCGCGACAACAAGCTCACGGTCGCGCCGCTAGTCATGCGGGGCAGAAAGGGCGTCGTGGTCTCGTTCAGCTTCTAGTCAATCAACCTCAACCCCCGAGAACAATCCGGGGGGGCGTGTGGGATCCTCTACTCCTCAGTCCTCATACCCGCAGTTGTTATGGTGGTTGGGCCGGAGCAGCCACTCTGAACTCGCCGCACCACCAGTTGTCGTTCACGCTCGGCCACAGCTCGGTCGGCTGGTTGGCGTTTGAGTCGAAATAGACGATGGGCACCTGAGTCCCGCGGCAGTGGAGGGAGCGCCCCGACTCTTAGAGCAGCCCGCTCCTGTCTCTGGTTTTGGAGACATTTTGGAGACGGGCTCGGCTGGAAAAACTAAGTTGGAGAATTGAAAGGACTTAGATGGTGGCGGGGGCGGGATTTGAACCCGCGACCTTTGGGTTATGAGCCCAACGAGCTACCGGACTGCTCCACCCCGCGTCAACCGAGTAGCGAATTATCCTCCGCGCTTCGGACGCTGTCAAGGGTGGGGGCGGCGGGGGCGGACGCGCCGTGGAGATCGAGGGTGCGGTAGATCTCGGCGGCGAGGACTTCGAGCTTCCTCGCCTCTTCCTCGGTGTCGGCGTCGAAGGCGACACCCACCTCGTAGTGGGCGCTTTGTCCGGCTTCGGTTGGGGTCGATTCGAGGCGGACGACTCTGCCTTTGAGAAAGAAGCTGTCTCCGTTGTGCGGGATATCGATTCCGATCTCGAGCTCGGTTCCGACGTCTAATGGAATGTGGCTTTGAACCAGGGCGCCGTTGCGAGAGAGGTTCTTGGTCTGGCTCCGGAGCTCGCTTAGTTGCGTGAGCCGAGCGCGGCGTGCGCGGAAGATCAGGGGTTTGCGCGCGTCGAGTCTCGGCGAGCGCCGCTTCTCCTCCGCGTGGAGGGTGATCCGGTTCTTGCCGTCGTGCTTCGAGCGATAGAGGGCCTGGTCCGCCATGCGAATGAGGCCCTCGGCGGAGTTGGAATCCACGGGATAGATGGCGATACCGCCGCTCAGCGTGAGTGAGATGTGAGTGGTGCCTACCTGCTTGCGGTCGAACAGGTCCTTGACGTCGGCCCGGATGCGTTCGGAGACGATGAAGGCTCCGGTTCGACTCGTCTCCGGAAGAATCAGGGCGAACTCTTCGCCCCCGTAGCGGCAGGCGACGTCGATCTCGCGGACCCCGGCCTGAACCACGGTACTGCAGGTCGAGAGCGCCTGGTCACCGATGAGGTGGCCATACACGTCGTTGATGGACTTGAAGTCGTCCAGATCGAGAAGCACGATCGACAGCGCGAGCCCGTAGCGGCGGGCCCGCTTGAGCTCTCGCCTCAGGCTCGCGTCGAAGAAATGACGGTTGTAGAGGCCGGTGAGGCTGTCGGTGATCGCATTTCGCTCGGTCGCGAGGAAGGTCGACATCTCCAGGATCTTGGGATTTGCCAGCCCCGGCGTCTGGTTCTGGAAATAATCGAGAGCCGCGAGCTGGAGGCTCGCCGCCCGACCGAGCTTTTTGGCCAATAGTCGGCGATTCTCGAAGATGTTTCTCCAGTGCTCCTCGGCGACCTCGGGATTGAACTCGAGGTGCGTCAGGAATTGCAGCAGCGGTGCGTGGGCGTCGGGGCTCGCTCCCAGAAGCTCCTCGAGGCCTTCGGTTCGTCCTCGAGCGGCTTCCTCCAGCAAATAAATCCACTGCTGCCGCGTTTCTCCCGCCTTCGGCAGCGATGACATAAGCCCTCCGAACCGGATGCAAATACGGAACCCGGTGTGTATCCACTCGTTGGGATCCGGCTAGCGGCTAGACCCACCCCCCGCATTACCAGAGAAAGTTATCGTAGCAGACTCGGCTTCCCGCTTCAAATCAGTCGCTGCCGAGCAAGATGTCCCAAAGGGTGACGTGGAAGAGCTGCTTGCGCCGCGCCGGCTGGAGGTACCACAGAATCGGCACGAGGGAAACGACGTGGTAACAAGCGATGGCAAGAAACAGCGGGGTCACGCTCAAAGAGGTGTCGGAGGCGTAGTACGACACCGCGATCCCGAGATACATGGCGAGGATCACGTAGCCAAAGACCAAGGCGGCCAGCCGGCCGAGCGCGGCGTAGTGCCAGATGAGATAGGCGATGCTCATATAGATCAGGGGATCGATCGCGAGCACCCAGATGGAATGCTCTCCCAACGGGCTCAGAGAGATGGCGGCGTTCCACTCACGGTACTTCTGAATGGCCTCCAAGAAGCCCGCAAGAACGAAGTACAGCGCCACGAGGTAGATGCCGAGGGGTCTCTCTGCTTCCCGATCTGAAGACATGGCCGAGTACCTCAATTATACGGGGGACGCTAGTATAATGATGTCCTACTTGCAGCCCGAACAGGAAACAAGAGGAATTGACCCTTGGCCATAGGGAGCCTGGCTCTTTTGCTCGGCACGCTCGTCCGCGCCGTCGTGCTCCCATTCGAGAGCCTTTCTGAGGAAGCTTCATCCGATTGGCGGGGCAGTGCGTTCGAGGAAGCGATTTCGTCTCATTTCGTCGCCGCGGGTCTCGAAGTCGTCGACGTCCTCGACCGAAACCGGCACCTCGATGAAGTGGGCATCGTTCCCGGAGAGCCAATCACTCGGGCTACGGCAATCGTGATCGCGCGCGAGCTCGACGCCGAGCGGGTCGTGATGGGTACTTACGTTTCCTCGGGGGATGGCCTCGAGGTCGAGGCGCGCCTCGTCGATCTGAAGCGAGGCGCGACGGTGGGCATCGTCGAGGACTTCGGTACGGTAACCGATCTGGGACCGCTCGCGAGCCTCGTCGCCAAGAACCTTCTTCGACTCGAAGGGGATGGGGTTCCTCCTGGTTTCGAGGACGTTGCCAAGCGCCGAGCCTCCATACCGATCTCGGCGCTCGAAGCGGGTGCTCGCGCGAGGGTGGCGCTCGATTCGGCCGAACAGCGGCAGCATCTGAGCCGTGCTCTCGAGCTTTCGGGGAGCTACCTCGAAGCTCGTTTCCTTCTCGGAAGGCTCCTGATGCGCGAAGGCCTCACGCGGGAAGCCATCGACGTCTTGGCCGAGGCCCGAGGGACGGACGAGCTCTATCGCGCGGCATACTTCGATCTGGGTCTCGCTTACCTCGAAGTGGACGAGGTCGAGGCCGCGCTTCTGGTCTTCCAGAGTCTGGCCGAGACCGAAAGTCGCGCGGCCACGTTCAACAACCTCGGCACCGCTCTGATGCGTGCTTCGCGTTTCGACGAAGCGACGGCGGCGTTCCAGAAGGCCTGTGGTCTCGCGGGCGACGTCGCGATCTCGGGATTCAACCTGGGTTGGAGCAACTGGCGAAGCGGCAAAGGAGCGGAGGCCCTGGAGCAGATGAGCGAGGTCGTGGCCCGGAGACCGTTCGATGCGGAGGCATGGCTGGTACACAGCGCCGCGGCCATCTCCCAGGCCCTTCCAGAAGAAGCGAAACGGAGCCGGGTGACGGCGGAAATTCTCGCGCCTCACCTCGTCGACGTCGATCCGGCGACGGTCGTGGGTTGGGAAAGAACTCTCGAACGGAACGGACCGAGCTCGCCGGGCGGTCCCCCTCCGGTATTCGATCAGGGCCTGGAATCGATGGCGGCTCTTCTCGATGCGCGAACGCTGCGATCTCGAGATCGATTCGAAGAGGCCATTCAGCTTTTGCAGAAAAACCTCTATGTCGATCCGAGCGCAGGGGGCCTGCGACGCGAGCTCGCCGAGCTTCACCATGAGGCTGGCGATTTGGACAGCGCGGCTTCGGAGCTCTCGATCCTGGTCTGGGCGGAGCCCTCGGTGGACGCGCATATCGACCTCGCCCGGCTGTACCTTCAGATGGGTGAGCCGAAGCGAGCTCTCGAGCAGTTGGATCGGGCGCTCGAGATCGACCCCGAAGGCCCCGACGCCCACAGGCTCCGGGATGCGATTGCCGTCCCTTGAGAAAGATCATCCGCATCGGGCTGCTTCGAAGAGATGAGATGTGAGCCCGCAGGGTGAATAAATGCGCTACGATGGGGGCGTGAGATCGTTGTTCGTTGCCGGAGGGCTGGTCCTCGCCGGGCTCGGCCTCGTGGCCGCCGAGCCGGTGCAAAAAACGCTCGCCGAGCTTCTCCTTCGGCACCAAAATGGGGCCCCCGACGCCAAGGTCTTCGAGGTCCGCGAGCTCGAGGCGAATCAGTTTCTTCAGGAGCAGATGGAAACCCTTCCACAGGGCTTCGAGAACCCGTGGATCCGTTTCGAGGAGAGCCTCGCGATCGTCGGCGCAACGATGGATCTCGAGATCGTGAGGGGCGCGCTTCCCGATTCGGCCCTGCTGAACCTGCTTTCGGGAAAAGTCCCGGTCGAGCTCAGCGCACGGCTTCTGGGTGAAGGGGGAGTGGGAAGGCTCGATGTCGAGCGAGTGAGCCTGAGTGGCATCGATTTACCCACGACGCTCGTGGACGCGTTGATCGGCGACATCGAAACGATTCCGTTCCTTCCTGGGTTTCGACTCGGTGAGCCGTTTCCGCTTCCCTACGGGGTGGAGAGCGTTCATTGCAGCCTGGGGCTCGTCACCGTTCGGCAAAGCGCGAGCACCAAGTAGAATTCCGCGTACGTTGCCGGCGCGGTCATGCTCGATATCACGACCCCGATCCAATTCGTTAAAGGTGTAGGGCCCAAGAAGGCCGCCGCTCTCGCCAAAGCGGGGATTCGAACCGTCTACGACCTCCTTCTCTACCTTCCCTTCCGCTACGAGGACCGCAGCCGCCGCCTGAAGGTGGCGGAGCTCGAGGCGGGACAAGAAGCGACCGTCGAAGTCGTCGTGCAGTCGCTGCACATCCGCAAGACGAGGCGACGTAATTTCACCCTCGTCGAGATGATGGGCAAAGACGAGACTGGCAGCGTGAAAGCCGTCTGGTTCAATCAGGACTATCTCAAGGACACCTTGACCCAAGGCCGGAAGGTGCTTCTGTTCGGCAAGTTCGAGCGCAGCGGCTTCAGTCTCTTCCCGGAAGTAACGAACCCCCAGTTCGAGGTCGTGGATTCGAGCGGGGAAGACGCCCCGACTCACGCGGGGCGGATCGTTCCTGTCTACGAACGCATCGGAGCGATGAGTCCGAAGGTCTTGCGCCGCGTCCTCCACTTTCTCGTCGTGGGCATGCCGCGAAACGTCCCCGAGCTCCTCCCCGACGACATCCGGAAACGCCACGAGCTCCCGACACATGCCGAAGCCCTCGAGAAAGTCCATTTTCCCGAAGAGGG
>DASPGQ010000738.1 GCA_035620555.1 Vicinamibacteria bacterium | reverse complement strand
CACTTCAACCAGAACGACCTCTACCATGTGATACAGATGGCGGGACTCTATTGCTTGTATCGGGGGGCGCTCCTGCTCAGCGAATCCGATAAGTTATCAGGAACCTCCCGTTGAAGAGCCCGTCGTTCTGGGACGACGTGGACGGCGGGCGAACGACGGACAAAGGCGAGTAGAAGAGCTCTCCCATGATGCGCCACTTCTCGTTGGCGACGTAAGTAATTCCTCCGGTAAAGGACACCGTGCCGCCGTCGGTGAGCTGGAGAGTTCGGTCGTGGATCCCCGAGTAGAGCGCGTCGATCTGGAACTCGAGGTCCATATAGTTGAATGCGATGCCGAAGTAGGGCCGCCAGGGCCCGTCGCTCACGAAGCCGGTGTTCACCTCCACGCCGTACACACGCTGCGTGATCTGGTCGTTCGACGGGGCCTCACAATTGAAGGGGTTGGGGCCGGTCTCGATCTCTTTCTCGCTGCAGGTGATGTCTCCTTCGATCGTGCCGAACTGGCCGTATCCTCGCAGGCCGAGTTGCCACGTTTCCGACAGGCGGAACGGTCTTCCCACGCCGATGGCGAAGAGATTTGGTTTCGTGCCTCCCAAATCGAAGGGAGGAACGTAACCGAGCTCCAAGGAAATGGTTTCCGAGAGCCCGATCCGTCCTCGAACCCTCCCAAAGAAGTGCGTGCGATTGAGCTCCTCGAGCTTCGTTCCCCCGAATCCCACCCGGCGCTGATCGTCATCGAGCTGGGGCACGAAACCTCCTTCGAAGCCGACGTCGATCGCACCCGGCCCCATCCGCTCCGGAACTCCCATTCCGGTCATGAGCGCGAGAGAAGCGAAGTACTTCATCGCCCACGACTCGGGCCGGTCGAAATCGAGCTCTTCGGTGAACTCGACGAGGGGTTGCGCCGAGGAAAAACCGGAGGCGAGAATGGCGACGAAGGCGAGCGAGGCGACCGGGAAACGCATGGCATCATTTTAGATAGTGGGGCCTCGGCGATTTGTTAACCCTCTCACACCCGACGTTGTTGTGGTTCCGGTCTTCTTCGTGCTCAATGCCGTGGCGGGACCCGTGATCGATCGAGCCGCCACGGCTCGGGCTGTTTTACGGCGCGGCAAGCGCGCCGGGCTCGCTCCGCTCGCGCAGGGTGGGTTGAGTTTGTCATCACCCTTCTCCCGCCAACGCCAGCGAAAGGCCCACCGCGACCGTCAAATTGGCGAGCCAGGCGACGACTCCGAGCGAGTGGCCGAACAGGGTGCCCAGGCCGGCAACCAGGGCTCCTAGTATTGCGCCGCACAGCACTCCCCGCGCCTCGAGCCCCGGCCATAGGCTGCCGAGCACGAACGCGGGCGATGCTTGGACGAGAATCTCCGCCTTCAGCTCGATCAGTCCCCAGAGAGTGATACGAGGGGTCACGGCGATGAGCGCGAGCAATGCCATGACGAGCCATGAGACGCGCTTCCCGATCGCCGTAAGGCGCTCCTCGCTGGCCCCGCGAAGGACCGTCTTGCCGAGGAGGTCCTTGGAAAGAATGGAGGAGAGGCTCAACAGAACCGAGTCGGCGGTCGACATGATCGCGGCGAGAGTTCCGGTCACCACGAGAACCGCCATCGCGTAACCGTAGGCCGATTCCTGGGACCACTCGTGCAAGAGGAGAGGCAGGACCTGATCGGCTTCGATGCCGGCGAGTCCCGAGTAACGACGGATACCCACGAGCCCTACGAGCACGACGACCGTGGTCGTAACCAGTGGCATGAAAACCAGCACCTGGAGCGATCGCTTCAACACTCGGGTGCTGCGGGCCGCATAGATTCGCTGGATCGCCTGCGGATAGACCGCGGCGGAAAACCCGATCAACACCACGGTGGAGAGCCAGCGTAGCTGCATCTCCCGGCCGGGAACGGCGGTCTTTTCGGGGGCGTTTCGATTCAGCCATTCGGTCACCGCGTGCCAATCGGATGGCGTGGGTGCGAAAGCATGGAGTAGCGCGACGAGGCCAACGAGCAGCATCAACCCCTGGACGCAGTCCGTCCAGGCAACCGCGCGAAGACCTCCCAGGGTCTCGTAAGCGATGATGACGACGACCAGCACGACGATGCCCAACCAGTAGGGGAGGTTGTTGTCGCTGACCCCCGCCACGACGTGCCCCATCGCCATGAGCTGAGCGAGGAGGTAGTTCCCGATGGAGACGACCAAAATGATGTTGATGACGACCGAGAGCGCGGGCGAACGAAAACGGTAGTCCAGAAAATCGCCGGGGGTGACGAAGCCGTTCTGTCTCGCGAGCCGCTGGAGTCGCGGTGCGAAGAGAAGGTAGACGACGACGATCGACATCATGAAGGAAACGCTCATCATCCATGCGTAGCCGAGCCGATAGGATTCTCCCGGGTAGCCCACGATCGTGTTCCCGCTGTACTGCGTGGCATAGAGGGTGAGCAGGAGGACGAGGGGGCCGAGGCTTCTTCCCGCGAGATAGAAATCACTCAGGTTGTCGCTCTTTCGAGCTCGTCGGGCGGTAAGGCCGAGAGCGATCATCGAGCCCAAATAAGCGCCGACGAACAACAGGGCCCCGACGCTCAGAGGAATGCCGTTCATGGCGGGTCGTCGTTCCAGTAGCGCTCGATGACGAAGGCAGTGAAAAGAGCGATCGCGAGAGTGGCGGCGAGAGAGACTGCTACCCAGCGAGGCAGGCCGAGCCAGATCGGATCGGCCGCTCCCTCGGTGAAATACCACGGGATCGCTGCGCCGAACAGGCCGGCATAGACGAGCCAAATGAAAGGGTGTCGGCTGGGCTCGTCATTCACGGGCCAGATTGTAACGGGTTTTACCGTCACCTTCGCGCCTTCCCAGGCGGACGACCGCCCTGAGTCCCGGCGCGTTGTCCAGGAGCTGAAGCGAGCCGGCGTGCAGCTTGGCCACGGCTTCCACGAGGCTCAATCCAAGTCCGGCTCCAGCGGTCGTTCGGCTACGATCCAGGCGGTAGAAGCGTTCGCGCACGCGGCTGCGCTCCTCGAGGGGAATACCCGGCCCGTCGTCCGCGACCACGATCTCGATGCCCTCCCCGGTCGACGAGAGAGCGATTTCGATCTGGCCGCCGGGCGACGTGTGCTTGAGCGCGTTGTCGAGAAGGTTCACCAGGGCTTGAAACAGCATGTCTCGGTCGCCCCGCACTTCGATTCCCGGGGAGTTGTGCAGCACGAGCTTCTTGTCGGCGTCCTCGATGAGAGGTGCGTAGAGCTCTGCCACGTCGTCTACCAGCGAGGTCAGGTCGACGTTCGCGAGCACGGCTCGGGCGCGCTCGCCGGTCTCGATCCGGGCGATGCGCAGGAGCGCGGCAAAGACGGCGAGCAGATGGTCGGTCTCGTGGATCGCCGCCTCGATTTCCGGGTCCGCTTTCGTCTTTCGAAGCCGCTCGAGCCTCGTCTTGAGTCGGGCGAGCGGTGTGCGCAGATCGTGGGCCACGGCGTCCGAGACGCGGCGAACCCCTTCGACGAGCTTCTTGAGCTCGTCCAGCATCTG